>NZ_MEIH01000292.1:0-14280 GCF_001723155.1 Haladaptatus sp. W1 | reverse complement strand
GGGCGACGACCGCGAAATGCTAGAAAAGACCATCGAGACACCCACCGAGACGGTCGTGGATTTCGGCTTCGACGGCAAACTCGCCGTCCATCCCAACCAGACCCCCGTAATCAACGAAGCCTACACCCCGAACCCGGACGAGATAGACTGGGCCGGGAGGATTCTCGACCGCACAGCGGCCGCGGGGATTCGGTGACACCCCTCCCCAAGAATCGTGGTGTGATCGTGGAGTGGTACTTATAGGGTGAAGATAATCGACCCCCATCGGGGACAGGTTCACGCGGGTGCTGGAGGAACCGACTCAGTGCCATGACGACAATCGGAACCGAAAGCACAGAGTCACGAACGACGCCGGAACTGGGATCGCTGTTTGATCCCGACTCCGTCGCGGTCGTCGGCGCGAGCCCGGAATCGTTCTACTCGGGCAACCTCGTCGACAACCTTCTCGACTACGGCTTCGATGGGACCCTCTACCCCGTCAATCCGAACCGGGAAGAAGCCTGGAACCGCCCGTGTTTCGACACCATCGAAGATGTGCCGGAGACCGTCGACCTCGTCGTTGTGAGTGTCCCGCGCGAGTACGTCGTCGATGTCGTCCGTGCTGCAGGCGAGCGAGGTGTCCCTATCGCGCTCGTCCTCACGGCGGGATTCGCCGAGGCGGACGAAACGGGGGCCGAACTGGAATGGAACCTCGCCGCGACGGCTTCCGAGGTCGGAATCCGGGTGGTCGGGCCGAATTGTATCGGCGTGATGGCCGCCCGGGGTGCGACGCTCACCTCGACGTGTTCACGCAAACCTGGGCCGGGTGGAATCGGTCTCGTCAGCCAATCAGGGGCGCTGGCGTTCACGACGTTCTTCGAGCGGGCGACTGACCAGGACCTGCACTTCAGTCACATCGTCTCCACTGGGAACGAGACCGACCTGACGCTCACGGATTACGTCGCGTATCTCGCCGAACAGGAGAGCGTTGACGTCGTCTGCACGTACGTCGAGGGAATCGACGACCCGGAACGGTTCATGCAGGTCGCCGAAGCTGCAGTCCGCAACGGCACGCCTGTCCTGACGGTGAAGATCGGCCAGTCCGACCTTGCGGAGGAAGCCACACTCTCGCACACGGGATCGCTCACCGGCGATGACGACGCCTGGGCGACGGCCTTCGACCAGGCGGGGGTCCAGCGTGTCCCTGACATCCCCGACCTCCTCGGCCGTGCGAACGCGCATACTGCCTACGACGCCCCGGACGGTGCCCGCGTCTGTATTGCCTCGACCAGCGGTGGTCTCGCGAGCCTGCTCGCCGACATGGCTGCTGAGCGTGGCCTCTCCCTCCCTGACATCGATGGGGAGACCGAACGTGTGCTACTGGAGATGGACGAACTCCTGACCTATGGCGAACTACACAATCCCGCTGACATTCGGGGGTACGGTGCCGATTCGATCCCCGAAATCGCCGATGCACTCTTCGCTGACGACGATTTCGACGCGTACGTCTTCGCCATCGGTCTCTCGGGGGTCGATGACCGCGCAGCCGACATCGCCGCCGATCTGGAAGATATCACCGACCGGGCCGAGGACCCGGTGTACGTGCTCTGGACTGGACGCAAGGAATCCGATGACCCGACTGAGACGCCACCCTACGCTCGGCTGCGCCAGTCGGTGCCGGTCTATGAGGACCCGAGCCGGTGTCTCGACGCCGTTGCGTCGACGTGTGACTTCGCCGCCGACCGCGACCGCCTCGCCGACCGGCCGCCACGGCACTCGCTTCCCCCGCACACAGTGAAAGCGGTTCAGGGAACCCCGATACCGACGTACTTGATGGCGACCTGCCGCGAGGACGGGTCCTCACGTGGACGGAGGCCGAGTCGCTGCTCTCCGCGTTCGACGTTCCGACGGTCGAGACCCGGTTGGCCACCGACGCTGACGAGGCGGCTGCCGCCGTCGAGTCGATACCCGGACCTGCCGCCCTCAAGATCGACTCGCCGGAACTCCCGCACAGGACCGACGCCGGCGCCGTCCTGCTCGGTGTCGACTCCCCCATGAAAGCACGCGAGGCCTATGACGACGTGGTTTCGGCAGCACGGTCCCACGTCGACGATAGCGACATCGAAGGCGTGCTGGTTCAGCCCATGATCGACGACGGTGTCGAAACGATGGTGGGGGTTGCCCCCGGGGACGTGTTCGATTCGCTCGTCACCGTCGGTGCCGGTGGTGTCCTCGTGGAAGCGCTGGACGATAGCGCGACACTGGTCCCGCCGTTCTCGCGATCGGACGCACGGCGAGCGGTCAAAGAGACGGTCCTTGAGGACCTGCTCATCGACCGACGAGATGGGGACTCCCTGCCAGTCGATCGGGTCGTCGACCTGCTCGTGAACGTCGGGGGCCTAGCTCACTCCGTGGACGGCGTCGTCGAACTCGACTTGAACCCTGTTGTCGTCACTGAAGACGGCCCCATCGCCGTCGACGCACTCGTCCGCACTGGTGAGTGAGCCGACATAGCCAGAGGCGAATCTTAACTAAGTGACCAACGTTTTATATAGTACACTCAAAGGGAGTGTACATCTGACCAGGGTGATTCAAGATTCTACGCATCGAGTTCCAGACCACCCCGTCCGGTGTCATCAACGACTTCAGGACGCTGGTCCCTGACGTTCGTCGAATCGAATTTGAGAACGCCTTCTACGCTGACGAAGGCGACTGGATCGAATCGCTTCTAGTCACGACTGATAGTGAGCTTGACCTGGAAGCGGCAATTGAATCTCTCTCCCGGGCAGAACTGTTCCACCACGAAAAGGTGTCGACGGACACCTCCGAACAGCCGACGTACCGGTTGACCATCGTCGCTCACGAGCCATACCCGTTCATCCTTGGTGTAATTCTACGAGAAAAGGGTGTGCCGAACCGGCTGAAACTACACGGAGACCACTTCGACGGGGTCGTCACGGTGAATGTATGGGAAGACTTCCGTCGGCTGGCAGACCGAATTCAGGAGCAGTTCAGCCGGTTTGAACTCCTGAGCGTGAATCAGGTAGAGACGACAGGCGAACCGCTCGGAAGCGGACAGCTCGGTCGCGTCCTCCGGAATGAACTTTCGCAGCAACAGTTGACCGTCCTCAGGGCTGCCCACTCTATGGGCTATTTTGACGTTCCACGACAGGCGTCGGCAGACGACATTGCAGAGGAACTGGACATCGCCCAGTCGACTCTCAGCGAACGTCTCCGGCTCGCCGAGAAGCAACTCTTCGACCTCGTCTTCTCCACCGAAGAAGAGTCGTCGAACGCTGAGTCAGACGACAAATAATCGGCCGGACCCAGCCTGGAACGCACTCCTCCGAACACATATATAATTTTACTAATTCTACAATATATAGTTTCAATTATTATTAGTACTGTGGCAGCGGGTCGGATGAATCCGGTGGATACGGGTGTGCATATAAAAAATGATGATGATTGGCCGGTATCGGGAGTAGATTCACGCCAGTAAGTGGGAAAGGATGGCATGCAATGACGCAGGGAAAACAATTCGAGATTGAGACAGGTTCTGTTTCTCGGCGCAGGTTCATCCGGATCGCAGGCACAGCTGGAATCGCTGGATTGGCCGGGTGCCAGAGCAACAACAACAGCGACGGTAGCGGTGGCGATGGCCGCACCATCAAGACCAAGTTCTGGGAGGAGTGGCCAGTCGAGACAAAGGGGAAATCGGTCAACGACAAAGCCGTCAAGTTCGAGTACAACGCGGTCGAGGGGCAGCCGGTGTCCGCCGTGGATATACACTTCGCGCAGTCGGAGACGCCGTGGATGCGCGAGCACGCGTTGATGATCAAGGACTCGTTCAACTCTCTCGGTGTCCCGACGAACCTCGTTAACGTCCAGCCAAGCACCCGGTACGGCGAGTACTGGCGTGCCGACATCGGACACCCGACGCCCGTCGTTATGAATCTCCACGGACCGGACCCACAGCGGGGACTCGACCCGAATCCGTTCCTGATGCGCGCACATCCTGAGACGGGAGGGAACTACTACAACTACAAGAACGACGAGATTACCGAACTGCTGGACGAACAGGCTGCGACGATTGGCAATGTGGAAAAACGCGCCGAGCTCTGTAAGAAGATCCAGAAGAAACTCAGCAAGGACGCGTACGTTATCGCCTCGAACTTCCCCGACGTGATCACGGTGGCCAACACCGCCGACTGGAAGGGATACGTTCCGACGCCGGGGAACGGGACGACACGCGACTCGTTCATCTGGACGCAGGTGAACCTCCAGCCCCAGGGCAACTCGACTACGTGGGTCAAAGGCGTCCTCACCGGAATGCAAGGAACAAATCTGCCCTGGTCGACCGGGGGAATGGAGGAGAAGCGTCTGTTGAACGTCTACGACGGCCTCTACGACGCGTCCCCACAACTGGAGATCGTCCCAAGTCTCGCGACCAAGCACGAGGTCGTAGACGAGACTACCGTCGAGATGGACCTCCGTGAAGGCGTCACCTGGCACGATGGCAAATCGTTCAGTCCCGAGGACGTGAAGTTCAGCGTCGAGAAATACAAGCAGCACACGGCACCCCAGCAGGGACCGTTCTACCGGACCATCGACAGCGTGGAAGTCGTGTCGAACAGCGGCGGCGGCCGCGTCCGGTTCAACCTCACTGAACCCGACGCATCTTTCCTCACTCAACGGGCCGTCCGCAGCGCCATCATCCCGAAACACCGCTGGAAGGATATCGACAGCCCTGGCCAGCACAACCCGAAGAACCCCATCGGGACCGGCCCATTCAAGTTCGTCAACTGGGAGCAAGGAACCGAGTTCAGGCTCGAGAAGCACGAGGACCACTGGCTCTGGGACGACGACATCCGCAAGAAGATGCTCGGCAAGCACTTCGTCCCCGGTGACGGTATCGACAAACTGGTTGAGACCAATGTTGGGAACATCTCGACCCTCATCGGTGCGATGCAATCCGGCGATATCGACGCTATCGGGACGACCGTCTCGAACCAGCAAGCCGACCGCGCGGCCAAGGCCAACGGGGTCGAGAAGCAGACTGCTAAGAACTACGTTCCGACGGACGTTCACCTCAACCACATCGTCCCGCTGTTCCGGGACAAAACGTTCCGCGTGGCGCTCAGCCACGCGGTCGATAAGGAGGGATTTGTCGAGAATGTGCTCGGCGGGCGGGGTACCGCCATCGAGGGGCAGCGTCTGATTACGAGCCTGTTGACGCCCTTCGCTGCCGAGACGGACCCGTACAAATACAACGTCGGCAAGGCCAAGACGATGCTCCAGAAGGCGGGATACACGTTCGAAGGCGAGGACACCCTCGTCTGGCCGGAGGGTGATGCCTGGGACGCCTTTGCCAAGCGTGTTGAGCACGGTCACGCCACCCACACAGGGCTCGACCAGCCCGACTTCTCCTGATCATCCATGAGTTTTCGAAGATTCCTCATCAAACGGACCGCGATCGCGGCGATACTAACCCTGGTGTCGGTCAGTATCATCTTCGCGACGCTTCGTCTCCTTCCGAGTGACCCGTTCAGCGGTCTGGTCGCTTCCGGCTCGCTGACGGCGGATCAGGTCACAAAGCTGCGCGCGATGTACGGCCTCGACGAACCGATATACGTGCAGTACCTGAAGTACGTCAGGAACCTGTTCACGTTCCAGTTCGGGGTCTCTCTCACGCAGCAACGGCCGGTCGGAACCATCGTCGTCCCCGCACTGGTCAACACGCTCGTCCTGCTGTTGCCGGCGCTCGTCGTCACGGCGATCGTCAGTTCCATCGCTGGCATGTACGCCGGCTGGAACCGCGGGTCGTGGTTCGAACAGTGGTCTATCGTGACGACCACGTTCTTCCGCGCGACCCCGATTTTCGTCACCGGCATCTTCCTGCTCATCATTTTCTCGTACGGACTGAACTGGCTGCCCGCCTTCGGGATGCGCAGCCCGATGGCGAACCCACAGGGCTACGCAGAAAAGTTCCTCTCCGTCGACTTCCTGAAACACTACATCCTCCCCTTCACGGCGTCGGTGCTGTTTTTCAGCGGCGACTTCTTGATGCTGGCCCGCAACTCCATCGTCGAGAGAAAGGGTTCCGAGTTCCTCAAGCTCCATCGTGCTAAGGGGCTCTCGGAGCGAGAGCAGCTCGCCCGTGCCGGTCGCAACTCTTTGCTTCCGCTGGTGACCTACTTCGCTCTCCGGACGGGGATGATTTTCCAGGGTGTCATCACTCTGGAAGTGGTCTTCGCGTGGCCGGGTATCGGTCGCGCACTCGTCCAGGCGATACTCAACCAGGACTATCCGACCGTCCAGGCCGCCGTGTTCATCATGGCGCTGGCGGTTATCGTGATGAATCTCACTGCCGACTTAGCGTACGCGAAACTTGACCCGACCATCGAAGCAGGTGATGTCTGATGTCTGGATACTCGCTCGACGCCGATACCGTGAGAGACCGTCTCCGTACCGAGCTCGACCGTTCCTACCATCTCATGAGTGTTATCTGGCAGGACACCGCCGCGAAGGTCGGCCTCATCATCCTCATGGTCTTCGTGTTCATGGGACTGTTCGGCCCACACATCGCCCCGCACCATCCGATCGAGGACACGCTCCGCCAGGATTACTCGATTATGAAACTGCAGAGTCCGAACTCGAAGGCACTCTTCGGGACGACGGCCTTCGGCAAGGACGTCCTGAGTCAGTTTCTGGCTGGTGCCCGGCCAACGCTCATCATGGGATTCTTCGGTGGCGTCGGGACCGGCGTGTTGGGCTTCCTCGTCGGACTCACGAGCGGCTACTTCGGTGGCCGGGTCGACGAGGGGCTGATGCGGCTGACCGACCTCACCTTCGCGCTCCCGCTGCTGCCAATGGCGCTGGTGATACTGTCGTTCGTGACGCCGAATGTCTGGCTCATCACCGCTATCCTCGTGATCTTCCTCTGGAAAATGCCTGCGCGAGTCATCCGTTCAGAGGTGATGACAGTCAAAGAGCGAACGTTCGTGAAGTCGGCCCGGGCGAGAGGGGCGGGCCACCTCCGCACGATGTTCCTACACGTCGCACCGAACGTACTGGGCATCGGGTTCCTGTACACGGCGTACGCAGTCGGGTGGTCCATCGTGGTTGGCGCGTCGCTCGCATTCCTCGGTTTCGGCGACCCGACGACGACCTCATGGGGGCGAATGCTCCAACAGGTGTTCCGCTCGGGCGCGATCCGGGTCGCCTGGTGGTGGGTCCTCCCGCCATCGTTCGGTATCGCTGCAGTGACTACCGCGGTCTTCCTCGTCGGCCGTGCGCTTGAGGAGATCGTCAACCCCGAACTCAAGACTGAACAAGAATGAGTCTACTCGAAGTCAACGACCTCAAGATCGCGTACCAGACCCCAGACAGCGAAGTCCACGCCGTTAACAACGCCTCCTTCTCCATCGAAGAGGGAGATAACTATGGCCTCGTTGGCGAGTCCGGCTCCGGGAAGTCGACTCTCGCGAAGGCAGTTCTTGGACTGCTCGACGACAACGGTGCGGTCCGATCTGGGAGTGTCACGTTCAAAGGCCGCGACCTCGTCGGCCTGTCCGAAGAGGAGTGGCGGGACGTCCGCTGGGAGGAGATCGCCTACATTCCCCAGAGTGCGATGGACTCGCTCGACCCGGTGATGGATGTCGGTGCACAGATACGCCAGGCAATTCGCAAGCACAAGAACATATCGAAGGCCAAAGCCAACGAGCGAGTGGCGGAAGTCTTCGACATCGTCGGCCTCGACCCGGCTCGGACGGGCGAGTATCCTCACGAGTTCTCCGGTGGCATGCGCCAGCGCGTCACCATCGCGATGGCGCTCGCACTCGACCCAGACCTCATCATTGCGGACGAGCCAACGACCGGGCTGGACGTTATCGTCCAGGACAAGATCGTTCACAAGCTCATGGAGATTCAAGAGGAGATCGACAGTTCACTACTGTTGATCACCCACGAGGTCGGCGTCGTCGCGGAAACCTGTGACGAGGTGTCAGTGCTGTACGGCGGGAAAGTAATGGAGCAGGGAGACACGTTCGACGTCTTCCACGATCCCCGGAATCCGTACACGATGGGGCTAAAGAACGCCTTCCCGGAGGTCGACGAGTTCGATGAACAGGCGATATCCATCCCGGGTTCGCTTCCGGACCTCACCGAGGCACCGACAGGGTGTGTCTTCCGTAACCGGTGTCCGTTCGCGACCGAGCAGTGTGAGAGCGAGCACCCTCCCCTCGTCGAAAGTGGCGAACAGGTGTCCGCTTGTTACTACGCTGACAAGGTGAACGAGATGCAAAAGCAGGCGAGTGATCCCGAAACGTGGGGCATCGACGTGCCTGAAGAATCCGAGTCGCGTGATCTGGGCGAGGTTATCGTCGAGACCGACGGTCTGGAGAAGTGGTTCGAGCAGTCACAGCCCATCATCGAGGACCTTCTCGGCGAGGAACCGGATTACGTCAAAGCCGTCAACGGCGTCGACCTCGATGTCCGTGAGAGCGAGATCGTGGGAGTCGCCGGCGAGTCCGGCTGCGGGAAATCGACACTTGCCGAAGTAATCTCGGCGCTCCAGTCGCAGTCTGGTGGGGATATCCTCATCGACGGGGACCCGGTTGACGACCTGCTGGAGGAGGATGCCCAGGAGTTCCGCTCGCAGGTCCAGTTCATCTTTCAGGACCCGTTCGATTCGTTGAACCCCAGACAGCGGGTGCGGGCCGCGGTCAGCGAACCACTGAAGATTCAAGGACACACCCCCGACGAGATCGATCGGAGAGTCCGCCAGACGCTCGCAGACGTGGGGCTCAATCCCCCGAGAAGTACCTCGACCAACACCCCGACCAGCTCTCGGGGGGCGAGCGCCAACGTGTGGCTATTGCACAGGCGCTGGTGCTCGAGCCCAAACTGCTCATCTGTGACGAACCCGCCTCGATGCTCGACGTCTCGTTGAAGGCGAACATCCTCAACATCCTGCGCGAGATGGCCGACGAGCGAGACATCGGCATCGTCTACATCTCCCACGACTTGGCGAGCCTCTCGCAGATCACCGACCGGCTGGCGGTGATGTACCTCGGTGAAATCGTCGAGATGGGTACCACTGACGAGGTCGTCGAGAACCCCAGGCATCCGTACGCGGCGTCTCTCCTTTCAGCGTCACCGAAGGCCGACCCGCAGATCGACCGTCAACGGGTGTTGCTCCCAGGTGAACCGCCGAACCCGATCGAGCTTCCGGGTGGCTGTAACTTCGCCCCCCGCTGTCCGAAGGCCACCGAGGAGTGTCGACAAGAAGACCCCGCCCGCTCGACGTTCGAGGACGGCGAGCACGAGGCGGCGTGTCACTTCCCCGTCGAAGACATCGAAAGCGAACTGCTGGCCCACTACGCACGCGAACGCGAGCGACGCGAGCGTGAGTCCGCCAAGGAGGCGTAGACGATACCCGCGTCACCCGCGTTCGAATCACGGAACAGCGCGAGCAACCATCCGGTATTCCATCGGTGGCGGTGCGAAGCTGAATCCGCCGGTGGTCTCACAGCGAACCATTCACGGAGACTACACATGTCGATACTCACAGCTGTCGGAGAGGAACTGCACTCGAACAAGCCGCTCACCGTCGGGTACGACCTCGCGACGACCTACGACGAGCAGTTAGTCGTCCTGCACGTGATTCCGAAAGAGAACTTCAACAAACACAAAGAAGCGGTCAAAGGCACGCCAGCGTACGATAACTTTGCCATCAGTAAGGAGGAGCAAAGTGGGGCTGAAGTCGCCCGTCAGGCCATCCACGAATTACTCGACGACTACGACATGGATCGAATCGAAACTCGAGGTCGTGTCGGCGACCCTGCCGACAAGATACTGGCCGAAGCCGAGTACAGCGACCCCAAATATCTGGTGATTGGTGGACGGCAACGGTCTCCAGTTGGGAAAGCAGTCTTCGGGAGCACGGCCCAGAGACTGTTGTTGAATGCGTCTTGTCCTGTTGTGTCTGCGATCGACGACGGCGAATAGAGGCGCAAAGAGCTGGCTGTTAAGGTAGTGGTCTCACACCTCTTGCCCCTATCGAACTACAACGAATGTGCCTGAATCGGATCCCACAAACACAAAGACGAAGTAGCGTCAACACGAATGTCAACGTACGATGGGCACGGCGAACGAGCAGATTCGCGTTAGCGATACTGTGAAGCGGGAATTAGAACGCCGGAAGCGAGAAGGTGAGAGCTACAACGACGTTCTTGAACGTATGCTCGGCGACAATAGCGGCGATTTCGCTGATGGATTTGGTCGCTGGTCGGACGAAGAGGCTGAACGCGTCCGTGAGGGTCACAAACAGGCCAAAGAGAAGCGAAAGGCACGGATGCAACAACTCGGTAGAGGCGACACGTGAAGGTTCTCGACACATCGTTTCTAATCGACTACCTCGCAGGTGTTGAGTCCACTAAGACGTTCTACAAGGAAGCAGGTGGTGCCGAAGAGCAGTGGATCATCCCTCTCGTTGCGTATGCTGAGGTGCTTGTCGGAGCGGGCAACCTTCCAAATGGTGACGTCGACGGAGTGCGTGCTGATTTCTCCTGGGGAGAAGTATATACTACCGACAAGCGGACAGCGATTGCCGCCGGGAAAATTGCAGACGAGATCGCTCCCGGTGGTCCGTATCTCGACGGACCTGATGCTCTTATTGCTGCGGTTGGTCGTGAACTCGATGCACCAATAGTTTCAGGAGATGGTGACCTGACTCATGAAGAGACACAGAAAGTGATTGACGTCGAAGAGTACCGATAAGTCTCTTGGGAAGTCGGTAGTCGCCACATTTACACCCTCCGTGAGTGTTCGCTGGACACATCCAGCGACTCGGATTCTAACACCTTCTCAACTATCTGCACGAACTGCTCGTCAAATTGCTCCCAGCCATGCGAGTCGTAGACGTCCCACGTCAGCGATTTTCCATCGGCTCAATCAGCACCCCACTCTTCGATATGTCGGGGACGGTGCAGGCGCTGCGGTCAAAACAACATGGTCTGCGCTGACCATCCTCCAGTTTCGAACAGGCTGTCTCGATCCGCCGCTCGCGCGTCTCAGACTTTTTCGCTGAGCGGATCCAGCGGATATATTCCCAGCGTGCTTTCGTCGTGATATCCTTCCAGAGAGTCTGTGCCTCTGGATGGTCTGCAAGAGCATTCTCCAAGTCCGCTGGCACCGTGGGTTCCGGCCATTCGCTTACCGGCTCAATCTCCAGTGTCACGGTGTCGCCAGCGTCTACTCCAGCGTTTTCACGTATGGATTTGTTTACCTCGAACCAGTGGCTTCCCTCACCGTCTGGTTCAAGCGGAGTTCGAAAGTGGAATCCGTTGATGGTTCCGCAGGCCATCACCATGCCGCGTGATGGGAGCTTCTCACTCGCGCGCTCAGGTAGCCTGAGGACTGTCCGCGAGCCGATTGTGACCAGTTGAGCGGTAAAGCGGGTTTTTGATCTTGCCATTGTTCTTTGGTTAATGCAGCTTAGTTTCCGTCATATGCTACTTGCAATTCTGTGATGTCGAGATTCTTCATCTCCAGCAGTGCCTCCATCAGGCGCGCATTGGCCTCGCGGTCGTCGTCCGGCAGCTCGTTCAGCATCGTCGGCGTAATCTGCCACGAAACGCCGTATTTGTCCTTCAGCCAGCCACACTGCTCGGCCTCGGGTGCCGCGCTAAGTGCGTCCCAGAGTTCGTCGATTTCGTCCTGACTTTCACAGTTGACGATGAGGGAGACGGCTTCGTTGAACGCGAAGTCCTGTTCGACGCCGGTATCCATAACGGCCAGCCAGACGTCCTCGACTTTGAAATCTCCGAAGGCAAGCGCCCCCTTTTTCGCTGGACCGGTGTCTTCCGGATACCGTTCTAAGTGGCCCAGTTCGGTGCCAGCAAAGACATTGGTGTAAAAATCGATGGCTTCCTCGGCTTTGTTGACGTTATCCTGCGTAAACATGAGGGACGGTACCAGATCCGGCCGCCAGTCGCCTTCGTTGCTGGGGAGGATGAGCTGCCACGTGACACCGTATCGATCCTGCACCCAGCCGTAATAGTCGCTGAACGGATGTTCATCAAGCTGGATGAGTACTTCCCCACCATCGACAAGCCGTGCCCATAATTCATCTATTTCCTCTTTTGTTTCTCGACTCACGAAAAACGATATCGACGGGTTGAAACTGAACTCCGGCCCGCCGTTGAGCGCGACAAACGAGAACCCCTCGACCTCGAAGGAAACCGTCATCACGCTGCCGGCTTCCCCGCCCGTTATCTCCTGCCCAGCATCCGGGTAATGGGTCGTGCCCTTGATCGCCGCGTTTTCAAACACGGAGGTGTAAAACTCTGCGGCTTCCTCTGCCTGGTTATCAAACCAGAGATTCGGAGTGATTTTTTGCCTGGATTCGACCGCATTTTCTGTTTCAGGATATGATGTCATTCCTACACCCCTCCAGTGGAGATAGGCTAGCAAGCATCATATAAACGCGCCAAGTGCAGTGAAAGTGAACCAACACTATCCGTGTCACCATTCTCCTAAAATAAGATATATGAAAGACTGAAGCGGTGGTTCGTTCGGCAGTTCCGTCCGTCCCGTTCGCACGCACGGCCAGCACGGGAAGCTATCGAGACCGTCACAGTCGCAGTCGTCTGGTTCGGACTCGTTGTCATCCTCCGACGAGAAGGCCTTGAGTGTTCCGTCATTAGTTGTGTTCTCGAAGGCAGCCATGTGTTTGCAGTCGGCGTTACAGCGGACGATCGTACATGGACTTCTGATCGAATATCACGGGGCGATCTCTCAAAAAATATTTTGAATGATGGTTCAGGGCGCTCATTCAAGCAGCGGAACTATTGTTATTGACGATGAATATGGCACGAGGTCACATTACAAAGAGCAGATGGCTATCCTGACATCATTCATTGTTGTGGCTGGTGCGATCACCACGAGTCTAGCGATGGCGTGGGCACTAGGCGCGAGTAGTAATTCACCCCCTTTTGCACCAGCGGTTGGTGCAAATGCCCTATCGACGATGCGCGCCGCATTTCTTCTGGGAATACTTGCTGCTTTAGGAGCGATCACACAAGGTGGCAATATTTCGAAAACGGTGGGAGAAGGGCTGATAGCGGGCGTTCAATTAACACCACTCGCAGCGATTGCAGGTCTACTGACAGCGGCAGGCTTTATTGCACTTGGAGTTCGGACAGGATATCCGATTCCAGCTGCGTTTGCAACCACGGCGTCGATCGTTGGCGCGGGACTGGCACTTGGTGGAGAGCCTGCATATGGGACCTATCGTGAGATTGTAACATTCTGGGCAGCAGTGCCGGTGATGTCGATCTCAATCGCCTATACAACGGGCTACTTGCTCCGTCGCACCAGTCTTTCCGAACAAATTACGCTCCCGATCCTCGGTGGAATCGTTGGTATTATCGTTGCGAATATGCCCTCGGCACTGATTCCTGCTCCTGGTACTGCACAGGGAACCATCGCGAGTTACGTCTCTAACTCACTAGAAATGAGCGTTCCGACGATAATTGGGGCGTATGATCTCGTGATGGTGTCTACGAGTTTGATTCTGGGACTATTCGCAGCCGGGTTACTTCGACGAACACTCAATCGTTCGATCGACCGTGGAGTTCGGCTCTTTTTGATTGGTCTCGGAAGTTTAGTTGCCTTTTCGAGCGGTGGCAGTCAAGTCGGCTTAGCGACCGGTCCATTGGAACCCCTGTTTGAATCACTGCTGCAACTTCCGGGGACGATTTTGCTGTCGTTCGGAGCAATTGGGATTCTATTAGGAGCCTGGATGGGGTCGCCACGTATTCTCCAAGCAGTCGCCCGTGATTATTCGTCGCTTGGCGTTCTACGATCAATTGCAGCGTTGATTCCGGCATTTATCATCGCTCAAACCGCGATAATTCTCGGCTACCCGATTTCATTCAACAATATTATCCTCTGGAGTATCATTGGAAGTGGCCTAACTGAAGGGACAGAAAGTATCCGTCCGAAAAACAAGTTATACAGTCGCAATTTGGCTGCTCACGCTCTTTGGTGCAGGAGTCACGGGATTTATATTGTATCGTATATTTGCCGTAATTCTGTAAACGGGGCCAAGCATAAAAGGAGGACTACCTACCGAGAAAACTGGCGAGTACACTATTTCCGTGCCGTCGTTAGCCAGGTTCTAATTGAACATCGGGATTCGAAGTCCCGATCAGAACGAGTCAGTATGAGTGTTGGTCCGAAGCTGCCATTCTAGTACTGCAGATTCCCGATTAAAGGGTTATCTCCTCTTTTCAGGGA
>NZ_MEIH01000291.1:0-38977 GCF_001723155.1 Haladaptatus sp. W1 | reverse complement strand
CACCACGAGTCTAGCGATGGCGTGGGCACTAGGCGCGAGTAGTAATTCACCCCCTTTTGCACCAGCGGTTGGTGCAAATGCCCTATCGACGATGCGCGCCGCATTTCTTCTGGGAATACTTGCTGCTTTAGGAGCGATCACACAAGGTGGCAATATTTCGAAAACGGTGGGAGAAGGGCTGATAGCGGGCGTTCAATTAACACCACTCGCAGCGATTGCAGGTCTACTGACAGCGGCAGGCTTTATTGCACTTGGAGTTCGGACAGGATATCCGATTCCAGCTGCGTTTGCAACCACGGCGTCGATCGTTGGCGCGGGACTGGCACTTGGTGGAGAGCCTGCATATGGGACCTATCGTGAGATTGTAACATTCTGGGCAGCAGTGCCGGTGATGTCGATCTCAATCGCCTATACAACGGGCTACTTGCTCCGTCGCACCAGTCTTTCCGAACAAATTACGCTCCCGATCCTCGGTGGAATCGTTGGTATTATCGTTGCGAATATGCCCTCGGCACTGATTCCTGCTCCTGGTACTGCACAGGGAACCATCGCGAGTTACGTCTCTAACTCACTAGAAATGAGCGTTCCGACGATAATTGGGGCGTATGATCTCGTGATGGTGTCTACGAGTTTGATTCTGGGACTATTCGCAGCCGGGTTACTTCGACGAACACTCAATCGTTCGATCGACCGTGGAGTTCGGCTCTTTTTGATTGGTCTCGGAAGTTTAGTTGCCTTTTCGAGCGGTGGCAGTCAAGTCGGCTTAGCGACCGGTCCATTGGAACCCCTGTTTGAATCACTGCTGCAACTTCCGGGGACGATTTTGCTGTCGTTCGGAGCAATTGGGATTCTATTAGGAGCCTGGATGGGGTCGCCACGTATTCTCCAAGCAGTCGCCCGTGATTATTCGTCGCTTGGCGTTCTACGATCAATTGCAGCGTTGATTCCGGCATTTATCATCGCTCAAACCGCGATAATTCTCGGCTACCCGATTTCATTCAACAATATTATCCTCTGGAGTATCATTGGAAGTGGCCTAACTGAAGGGACAGAAAGTATCTCCGTCCGAAAAACAAGTTATACAGTCGCAATTTGGCTGCTCACGCTCTTTGGTGCAGGAGTCACGGGATTTATATTGTATCGTATATTTGCCGTAATTCTGTAAACGGGGCCAAGCATAAAAGGAGGACTACCTACCGAGAAAACTGGCGAGTACACTATTTCCGTGCCGTCGTTAGCCAGGTTCTAATTGAACATCGGGATTCGAAGTCCCGATCAGAACGAGTCAGTATGAGTGTTGGTCCGAAGCTGCCATCTTCTAGTACTGCAGATTCCCGATTAAAGGGTTATCTCCTCTTTTCAGGGAATGAGTGATCCTTGCGAGAGCACGCACAACAACCATGCTTGTAGATGAAGTATGATTAATCATGCTGTATCACCAGCGGAGACGGCGACGTGGTCCGCTAGCACATCAGCGACACAACACAAAACGTCTGCAGAAGCAACTTAATGAGCAACGTCGCCGCATCGCCGCGTTGGAACGAGTGATATACAAATCTCGGTCAGAATCAGTTACCGACGGGACCATCGAAGGAAAGTGTGCACAGTGTGCCGATGGAATTCTCTTCCATGATGGTGACAGGATTTACTGCCGAAACTGTGGATATGTAGCATTCCTGTGACCAGAGAAATCATATCCGCTGCTTCCACCAACAGATACCGCTTTAGTCCTTCATAGTCGGTTAATGTAAACTATTATTATGCGGTGAACTGCCTAGATTACGCCCCGAGACACTCAACCTGCCCTGCCTGTGAAAATACACGAAAAGGGGTCTATTATCTTGATTGTAGATATGTCGAATTCATATCTCCAACTAGAAGTAGACATGAATATTGCGGGTGTACCGGTAATCAATTCGATCTATTGAGTGCGTCCATCTGCTCTTGGTATCGTTTACGGATAGTCATTTGAGAAACATTGGCGACGTCGGCAATTTCAGCCTGTGTTTGGTCTCCCTTACAAAGAAACGTGGCACCATAAATCGCTGCTGCGGCAACGCCAACGGGTGATCTGCCCGAGAGTAGTCCCTGATCGATCGCGACGTCTATGATTTCGTTGGCTTTCTCTTCGATTTCGTCACAACACTCGAGTTCTGAACACAAACGGGGAAGGTACTGATGTGGGTTAGTGGGTTCAATTTTGAGCCTAAGCTCCCATGCGATATACCGATATGCTCGGCCGATTTCCGTTCGTTCTACACGCGACACGGACGATACTTCTTCCAGACTACGAGGAATCTGTTCACTTCGACACGCTGCATACAAACAATTGGTTGCAACGCCTTCGATTGATCGACCTTTAATCATATCTTCATCCAGTGCACGGCGATAGAGTACGCAGGCAATTTCCCGAACCGAACGCGGGATGCTCAGTGCGCTTGCCATTCGGTCGATTTCTCCGAGCGCGAACTGGAGGTTGCGCTCATTGGCGTTGCTTGTTCGGATGCGCTTTTGCCACGTCCGTAGTCGGTGCATTTGTTTCCGTTTCTTGGCCGATAAAGTGTGGCCAAATGCATCCTTGTCTTTCCAGTCTATCGTCGTCGTTAGGCCCCTATCGTGTTTTGTGGGCGTCGTTGGTGCGCCAACACGAGCCTTCCGTTGACGATCCTGATGGGTGAACGCTCGCCATTCTGGACCTTGGTCGATACTGCGTTCCTCGACAACTAATCCACAGGTCTCACAAACGAGCTCCATCCCATCGGCGCTCGTAATTAACGTATTTGAATGACACTCAGAACAGATTTGGACACGGTTGTGTTTCTCGGTATTCTCTTTCACCTCGTCGCGTTCGATTCGACGAGTAGAGTGTGACATACTCTAGCGCAGAGCGAACCGACACGGTTAACCCCTCTGCTTGTTATGTCCACCGAACTATTTAAACAGGCATCGCGCCAAAAGACTGGCAGCACAATCAGTAATAGCTGGATCGGTAGGTCTGTATTCCTTCGAATATATTGATTTAAAGAACTGAAGCGGTGGTTCGTTCGGCAGTTCTTTTTCGTCCCGTTCGCACGCACGGCCAGCACGGGAAGTCACCGAGGCCGTCACAGTCGCAGTCTTCGGGTTCGACTTTGCCTTCGTTCTCGGAGGGGAAGGCGTCGAGCGTCCCGTCGCCGGTCGCGGTTTCGACGGCCGCCATGTGTTTGCAGACGGTGTTCCGATGGACGTGGTTCGGGCACGTGCAGGCCATCAGTTCTTCCGTGACGTCATCGATGGCAACAGTGTACTGGTGGGCTGCGGGATTCTCGTGGCCCTCGGTGCTGACGTCAACGAGTCCGGGGGCATCGACGTCGAAGGCGAATTGGTCGGCCTGTGCGCGTTGCTGTGCCGTCTCGGCAGCTTCACTGGCTTCGACTGCAGTGGAATCAGCCACCGTCGCCTTCTCCTCTACAACTAATAACATAGGAACTCCGGATACGTACGACCTGACTGCGGAGACCGCCATCGAATCCGCACGTCGGGTACTTGACAACGAAGTGAATATGGGATTCCAGACTCCTGGGGAAGCGTTCGGTGCTGACTATGTGCTCGAATTTTTGGGCGTCGAACGTCGAGAAATCGACGTTCTCTAAGTGCCCAGAAAGACTTCGAGGATGCTGTCCATCGAGCTTTGGCTCTTTTCACTATAAGTAGTGGAGCTTTTCGCGAACTGCCTTGGCATTCCGTTTGATGTAGGTCTCGGTAGCCGCAAGTGTTTCGGTCCCGAATCCGGGATTGAGTATCCGCTGTGCTGCGAGCCGTCCTGAAGTAGCGTTGTTCCCCGCGCCTGGCCACGTTGCTGCGCCAACCATGTAGAGATTCTCAACGGGCATTTGATACGTCGAACAGCCTGGAAACGGCCGCCAGAGGAAGTTTTGGCGAAGATGATGGCTTCCAGCAACGCTATCGCCGCCATGGAGGTTTGGATTATCACGCTCTAAATCCGCTGGCGAGAGAACGGTCCGTTCTCGAATCAACGTCTGAATATCTGGTGCGTACTCCTCCAATTTATTGATGACGCGATCCGCAACTGGCTCTTTGGCGTCGTCCCAATTGGTTACTTCAATTTCGTGTGCAACATCACCTTTGATCGAGTTTGGCAGCGTCCGAACCTGAATCCAGAGAATCTCCTCGGTATCCGGCGTCCGACTCGGATCGACCGCAGTCGTCTGACCAACAATTAGAAACGGACTCTCGGGTATCAGTCCGTTCAGCGAGTCAGTATACGTCTCTGCGAGATCCTCAACGTAGGGAGCGATATGCACGTATGCAAAATCATCGAGATCGTCTGGTCCATTCCATTCTGGGAGGTCATCGAGTGCGAGATGAACCATCATCGTTCCCGGGCCGTATTCGTAGCCATCGACGCGCTCTTCAAATTGATCGGGGAGCGAGTAGTTCGAGAG
Source organism: Haladaptatus sp. W1 (assembly GCF_001723155.1). Classification (NCBI taxonomy): domain Archaea; kingdom Methanobacteriati; phylum Methanobacteriota; class Halobacteria; order Halobacteriales; family Haladaptataceae; genus Haladaptatus; species Haladaptatus sp. W1. Next base: position 34,532 of record NZ_MEIH01000291.1, on the reverse strand, counting down.
AAGGTCTTTGAACAGCACTGTCGGGGTGAGGTTGCCGATAACAGCCTCACGTGCGCCGATCCGCTCGCCTGAGGCGAGTTCAACGCCGACTGCACGGTCGGCGGCGGTCAATACCCGTGTCACCTCGGCATTCGTCCGAATCTCACCCCCGGCATTTCGAAGGACGCCTGCCAGCGCCTCGACGATGTTCGAGGCACCACCGGTCGCAACCGAGATGCCTGCTTCCAGATCGGAAAACGATTCTATGAAGGGAAACATTCCCCCGCCGGAGACATCAGGACCAAAATCGAGATGCATTCCCCAACATGCCATTAGTGCTCGTGCTTCGGGCGTCTCGAAGTACTCGGTTCCGAGTTCACGAGTCGAGCTGAGGACAATCTGCAGATCCTCGAGAATAGTGTCGACACTCGTCGTGCGGAGAGCGGTGACTGTCGCACTGAGGGCGCTTGCGGAAGGAAGTGCAACCCCATAGAATGGGAGCAACGTTCGCTGGAACCGACTGAATCGATTGTGGAGTTCCTGCCACCCCTCTGCATCAGCGACACTATGCTCTCGGAGTTCCTCGTTTGTCCGTTCGGTATCAGAATAGATCCGCAGGGCCGATCCATCGGGAAACAGGTTACAAAACGGCTTGTCCGTGGTCGAAAATTCGAGTCCGTGCGCCGCTAATTCGTCACCGTAGTCACTGTAGACTGAAGATTGGAGGAAGAGGTTTTGATTAGTAGAATAAACGTCATGGACGAATCCCTCTTCGGTTAATTCAGCACTTCGCACTGCACCGCCGATCTCGTCATTGCGTTCAACAACGAGCGGTCGCATACCACTTTTCGCTAGATAGAGGGCACATGTGAGTCCATTATGCCCTGCACCGATCACTACCGCGTCGTATACCGTGTCAAATTGAGTCGGCATGGCTGAATCGCAGTATATGACTATTGAGCGTGCGTTAAGCCTGATGGCTGTGAATTACACAAGTGCGGGCTGCTATCTCACGAAACCCCACGCAATCGCGGTCGTGGACGCCCCGAATTGACACAGTTCGAAACTGACGCCGTACGGCTACTCGTAAGTACGGTAGTTGTCTCGGCATCTATCGGCTCAAAGCCAGCGGGAGGGGGAGAGATTGTACCGGCCACCGTGTCTGTGGTCGAGAATACGTGATTGAGTCAACCGATATTGTCCTCGTCGACTCAAGAATGACGATGACGCTTAAGTGACGGGACCCGTATGCTCTACTATGGCAGCTGAAATCTCCGATCGTGTCCGTGAAATCGCCGACGCACGAGGGGTCCCCGAGTCGGAGGTTTTCGAGCAAGCCCTTGAACTCGAAATCGCAGACCTCTGGGAGAACGTCGTTCTCGGGAAATACGTGGATGGCGAGCTATCTCGCGAAGAGGCGATCGAACTAGTTGGACTCGAAAATGTTCAGCGAGCCGACCGCGAAACAGCAGTTGTTGAAGCGGATGTCGACTGGGGTCTCGACGCGTGACGATCGTTGCGGTCGCGGATACTGGCCCACTGATTCACCTTGCAGAAATCGACGCTCTTGATTTGCTGACGGCAATCGACGAGCTACTGATTCCTGAAACTGTGTATGCAGAACTCGAAGAAGGGGGAGTTCCTCAGACTGTGAGTGGGAACGAATCAAGGTTGCACAATCAGTCGAGAGCGGTGCTGAACTGGACGCAGGCGAACGAGCAGCACTGGCGGTAGCTCTCGAACGAGACAACGTCGTCTTTCTCACCGACGACCTGGCAGCATGAGAGTTCGCTCAGGACCAGAATATCGAAGTCCATGGTTCGATTGGCGTGATCGCGCACTTGCGCACCATCGAGGTGTCGTACCCAGCGATGATGCTGCGTTGCTTATGCGGGCCCTTCAATCGGAAACGAGTCTCTTCATCACCGACGCGATTGTCGAACGTGGGATCAAACTGCTACAGTCGAATTCCAATTGAGCAGCCACTGCAGGCCGTCAGCTCTTCGAGACGGTTCAGCGCTCGGAACAGAACACCGAACTCGTGAACTTCCGCGAAAAGCGTGCCGAGAGTCAGCAAGTCGAAGACAAACATCTTGATATCCTCGAACACGCGAAGAACGTCGCCAAGACGAATGACGTGATGGTCGCACGGTTGGGATATCGGGAGGTCGCGACTACGGGTGTGCGTACAAGAACGATGGCTATCGGGTGATGGAAGAGATGGCCGAGCGTGTGCCCGGCGTGACCTACAAGGAATCTCGAACGCTGTGTGTAGACGACGCGATGGGTGTTGGTGGCCACCACATCGAAATCACGTTCGCCCATCCCGGTCTCGCCGGGTGGATGCGGGCACACGAAGCCAACGCGGGAGGAAACGGAGGGGCGTAACACCACCGCCCCACGGTGACCGCAGAAATGAGGACCGGACGCAAATTGCGCCCGTTCTGATGCGTAATTATCACTCGATTACTGTGGGGTGTAACGAACCCTTCTTTTCTCCTCGCGAACGCAAGGAGAAAGAAGGACGCATTCTGTGTTACACTGGACGCTCGGTATGCGTTACGACAGTGTAACGCGAGAGCTGTTCACCGAGTACGAGTATGATGGATACGAGTCTAGAAGACAGTCGCGTACCACCGTAAGGGATTCACTTTTGAAGAGTGGAGTTTGTCCATGTTAGTAGCAAATACTAATCGTTGATCGATCTCTGAAGGAGTAAGAGAGACGCATGAACACCGCCCATATTGGTCGTTCGGTTCGACTCGTTCGTCAAGTACTACCAGTGAAAATAGGCATTATTCTCTGGGAGTAGGCGTATACGTTGAACCAATACAGACTGTAAGGACTTGGGGATGAGTACGCAACAGTAGTTCGTCATGTGTCTGCTGTTCGCCATCGATACTGAACCGGATCGGCTCACGGTCTAACCGTTGGACCTCTACTTGACGCGCCTTTAGGTGATGCACATGCTCGGTGTCCTCACCGAGCAATCGATGACTCATTGCTTCGGCAGCGATATCAGTGGGTGGCATCTGCTCAATGATCACAACTTCAAAGAGGCCATCTTCGACATTTGCCTGGCCTCCCTCTTTTGCAAAACGGCGGGTATTCCCAATAAGGACGCACAACGCGTCTCCCGACCATGTCGCTTCTTTCTCATCCAAGACCGCCGTGAGGTTGAGATGGAGGCTCTCAAATTCTGTTGTTTCCCGAATGCCCGCGATAATAAATGCGAGCGGGCCAAAGCGCTCTTTCAATTCACTAGAGGTTGCTAAACTGGCTTCGGCAGTCAGACCAGCAACACACGACATCACGAATGGTTCATCACCAGCGAAGCCAATGTCGATAGAACGTCTCTTTCCTGTTTTGAGGACTTCAAATCCTTGATCGATATTTGTAATACCAATATTCGTCGCGAAGATATTTTTCGTACCGACCGGGAGTACCCCAAGTGTTACCGCGTCAAGGGCATCTACTTCAGCAAGCCCTTGCACCACCTCATGAAGAGTTCCATCGCCTCCAGCAACAGCTAGCACCTCAACACCGTTTCTAACCGCGTCTTTTGTGAGAGAAATCGCGTGACCTTCATGTTGTGTTTCGTGGATTGTATACCCGCGTTGTGCTCCCCGTTGTCGAATTGTATCGCGGTGATCCGCTGTGCCACTAGTTGGATTGAGAATAAGCCAGTGATTAGTTCCGTCCAAGCATAGTGTGTCACTCGTCTTCTGGTCGTTTCCGGTCATTAGTGTCTATTTTTATAGAACATCCTTGTGAATTAGTTCTCACGATCGGCTTGCGTATGCGAGACGATTCAAGGAGTCAAGACTTGATTGTTGGCATTGGATGAGATGAAAGCCCACTATAGACTCACTCAATGCAAGCAGTTTGTAGCAGACAGAACAGAGGAGATACTCGCTTTTACAGACAACGGAACGAACGCAATCCAGTCGTAGTGTGCTTCGTGTTCGAGCCGAATCTCCACTTGCTCGGAAATCTCCGATGCAAGCTCAGATAGCGATGTCTGTTCTTCGCCTTCGATCGGCATCACCCACACACTACCGCCGATGCCATCACAATTCTCTATCCATTCTAGCAAAATACTGACAGTTGATGCCCTGCTGTAAGAAGACAATCTTCCCCGTCTTATCACATTGAGTACCCACTCCGAGATTGCTGATTCGCACTGTCCGAAGCGATTGATTTGCAAACACGGAAGAGTTATTTTGTGCAACAAATTTAGGCGTCTGAGCCGATCTCCACCGTCTATTTTCATATATCACATCCAACCATATTCATGTAGCATGAATAATAAGAATGGGCAATTCAGCAGTAAACGCGATATTCATCAGTAAGAGAGCTCAACGCGGTGCATATATCTCTCAGAGAGCCCGAAAACATTTGCATATAACAAATAGCGACCAGAGAGCACTCCTTCGCTATTATATGCAAATCTAACGCCGTTATATCCCCATTCATACCTGGAAATTTGTCCAAAGTATAGGGTAGGTACAGGGGGCAGAGAGACACGGGTAACAGAGTAGTTTGTCACGGAAGACAAAAATCCACAGAAATCACAAGACTATCAGTATTTGAGAATAGGCGTGAAACACCGATAACGATGTGTTTGTGAGTGTCAGAGATGTGGCCAAACACGAAAACGAGGCGAACGGCGATCGCTTTGAGCTCGATGGAATCGCTGATCGGAGGGGAATTTGGAGCTGGCAACGTCGATGTGATATCCAGTATCGCTAGATCGGCCTACAGTTAACCGACTGCGAAGCGCTCGAAGCCGTGATGGAGCTCGTGTATCGACACGGCCCCGCTTCCCAGTGTCGACGCCTTATCGTGCAGTTGCTCGAGTACTTTCTCGTTCGGTCGACCGTACACGTCGATGGTCTGAATCTCCATGAACTCTCCGATTGGGAGAAACTTCTCCCGCCCGATGTCCATGTGGAACTCCAGCGACGCTGAATCGGGGTGAACGTGTATCACGGTCATCCGAGTGCCGTCGGCACTGAAATAGACGTCATAGGACAGTATCTGTGGCTCGTTTTCCTCGACGAACTCCACTAGGTCCGCCATCACCTCCTCGAGTTCGTCCAGTTTCCCCTCGCGCACCCGCGCTTGATCGGCGTACACAATGGCGTCAGACATTCTCTGTCACCTATCTCAGTTAGACCTCCAACGAGATAACCGTTGTAACGGGTTTCTCGTCTACCGTCCGCAGAACATTCCGTCCGCAAGTCAGCGCAGTAGACGAGGACACGGGTGATCTCCTCAACGCCGTGAACGACGTGGCTTCCCACAAGCGCAGGCTTGCTGAGTTGGGAGAATTATGGTTTGAATAAATATATACGATCGAAGATATGCTCTCACGTCATTAACATAATATAGTAAATTTTGAATTGGTTAGTTAATTTACCACTACCGGACGATATAAGTAGGCTCTAACTGAGGGAGTGTATATGACAAACAAACCCATGGAGGGACGGCGGTCCTTTATGAAAGCAGCCGGAGCGGGGATGGCGGCTAGTCTCTCGACGATTGCTGGATGTCTTGGTGGCGGCGGTGGTGGGTCCGAGAAATCACCGATGGATATCGAATCGTGGCCGCCACAAGATCTCGAAAAAAAGCTCGTCACGTGGAATTGGTACGACGATTGGGCCACATACGCTAAAAAGCAGTTCAGCAAGGACTTCGACGTCAGCATCACGAACAGCGGGTTTTCCAGTCCGAATCAATGGTACTCGAAGTTACAAGCAGGAAACTCGGAGATCGACAACATCTCGGCGACCGCAAATTGGGTTGAGCGCTCTATCGATGGGAACGACTTCCTTCACCCACTGCCAGTCGACAAGATGCCGGCGTGGAAGAACATCACAAAACGCGTAAAGGATGTCGGTACGTATCAAAAAGATGGGAAGACGTACGGCGTTCCCGAAAGCATCGTCCTCTATCCGCTTACCTACAATACCGACCATTTCGATTCGGCACCGTCGTCATGGGATGTCCTGTGGGACGATGCGAACAAGGGGAAGATAACGATGTGGGATAACAGCACCGTTTCTTGCCAAATTGCGGCGCTGTATACGGGACAGGACCCCATCAACCCGAGCGACTTCAAGGAGATTGAAGAGGTACTCAAGCAGCAAAAACCCCTACTGAAAACATACTGGGGAGACTACCAACAGGGGATGAGTATGTTCGTCAACGGGGAGGTCGTCGCCGGACCGTTGACGATGGGACGGACCTACATGGGGAAGTTCCAGCAAAACGCACCACTGAACTACACTGCGCCGAAGGAAGGGGCACTCTTTACCAGCGACTTGTTCGTCATCCCGAAAGGAGCGCCGCATCCGATGGCAAGCCTTCAGTTCATCAATTGGGCCTCTCAGAAGAAGCATGCGGCGAAGCTGTTCACCGAGATGGGATATATGCCGGCGGTAAACATCAATGACGAACTGTCGAAAGAACAGCAAGAATTCACCAAGTGGTCGGACAGCTGGAAGCTTGTATTCCAAAAGCAGCTGTCCCAGAAGGTTCGCGACAAATACAGTGAAATTTGGACGGCAGTGAAATCGGCATAATCACCAATGTCATTACTCGAAATCACAAATCTGACGAAGGAATTCGGGGATGTCACCGCGGTTCAGGATGTCTCATTCACGGTCGCTGACGGGGAGTTCGTCTCGATTCTCGGACCGAGTGGTTCCGGGAAGTCGACGATCCTGCGGATGATCGCAGGGTTCGAAACACCGACGAGTGGATCAATCACCCTCAACGGTAGCGAACTCGTCGGTGTCCCACCATTCGAACGAGACATCAACATGGTGTTCCAGAATCTTGCCCTCTTCCCACATCTGACAGTCGAAGAAAACATCGGATACGGCTTGAAGCAGGCAGGTGTAAAAAAAGCCGAGCGGAAGGAGCGGACAGATGCAATGCTCGAGATGGTACATCTTGCAGGATACGGTTCCCGGTCTCCCGACGAACTCAGTGGGGGTGAGCAACAGCGCGTCGCACTCGCTCGTGCACTCGTTAACGAACCAGAATTGGTGTTGTTCGACGAACCACTCTCCTCACTGGATCGGAAGCTTCGCCAACACATGCAGACGGAACTCCAGCGAATTCAGTCCGAAACGGGAACGACGTTCCTCTATGTGACCCACGATCAAGAGGTGTCACTATCCGTTTCAGACCGCCTTGTCGTACTGAACGAAGGCAAAATAGAACAGATCGGTGCTGCCGAAGACCTGTATGAAACGCCGGAGTCGTCGTTCGTCGCGGATTTCATCGGTGACGTCAATCAAGTTCCTGCTGTCGTGACCGATACGACAGGGACAGAGGTCGAAGTCGAACTCCACTCCGAGGCAGTCACGTTCGCTCTCGATGGGATCGGATCGATATCGGAGGGTGACAAAGTTCATCTCTGTGTTCGTCCCCACAAGATATCGGTATCTCCGTCGAAAACCGGTCGCCACCTCCTCGAAACACTGGGAACAATCCAAGAACGGAGTTACCAAGGGAGTGACGTCATCTACGTGATCGAATCAGAGTGGGGCGCTATTACTGCCAACGTTCGGGGGCGAGACTTCGCGGTCGGAGAGGAAGTCGCGGTCGGTTGGAATGTCGAGGACATGCACGTTTTCCAGGCAGGGCAAACAGTACCCCGAGAGGTGGCCTGATGGCAAGTGCAACCCGAACGGAAGAATCGACGGAGGGTGACGGGACCATACAAACGGCGCTGAGCTATCTCCGAGCGCGGCCCCGGTTACAAAAATCACTTATCGTCGGGCCGCCGTTCGGGGTACTCGTCCTCTTTTTTGCCCTCCCACTGCTCTCGATGCTCCTGATATCGTTCCGACAGGGGAATATTGATGGGCCGCTCACCATCCAAAACTATCAGCAGTTCATCACGTCACAGACATACTTGACCGTCGTCTGGCGAAGTCTCTTGATTTCGATCAAGGTCACAGCTATTGTCACGGTGGTCGGCTACACGCTCGCATACAGCATCGTCAGATTTACCCGATACACGACGCTCTTGCTCCTCCTCGTGATCCTCCCGTTTTGGACGAGCTACATCATCCGGATGTATGCATGGATCAATATCCTCCAGAGCGGTGGCGTGCTTGATTCGACGCTCCTCCTCCTAAACGTGGTCGACAAACCAATCGGGTTGCTGTATAGTCAGGAGGCCGTCTTGATCGGATTCACCTACGTCTGGCTTCCGCTCGCGGTACTCCCGTTTTACGCATCGTTGACGAATATGGATCCCGCGCTCATCGATGCGGCGAAAGATCTGGGTGCAGGACCACTCAAAGCGTTCTTTACCGTGACGCTCCCGACGACTATCAACGGGGTCGTCACCGGAGTGTTGCTCGTATTCATTCCTACCTTCGGGTCGTTCATCACTCCGCGATTGCTCGGAGGCACCAGCAACGTGATGATCGGAATGGTGATCGAGGAACAATTCAAATCGGCGTTTAACTGGCCCTTTGGCGCGGCGATCGGAATGATCGTTTCACTGCTTGTGGTAGCACTGCTCATCATCGGCTCGCGTGCCGGCGGAAACCTACTCGCTCAAGGTGGTGACTCGCAATGAATCGACTTAACACCGCTCTTCGGCCTCTCGAGCGTATCATCCATCAATATGGGTCACGGATGGGACGCCTCGCGATGATCGTCGTGTTCCTCTTCCTGTGGCTTCCGATTGGCGTCCTCGTATTCATGTCCTTCGCGAAAGGTGGCGTGCTTGCGTTTCCACCGAAAGAACTCACGCTCCAGTGGTACACCACGTTCCTCAACAATCAGGCCGCGATAAGTGCCATCATGACGACGCTAAAAATCAGTGTCGTCGCCTCGCTCATTAGTGTCGTTCTCGCAACGTTGATAGCGTATGCTGTCGACCGATTCGTCTTCCCCGGAAAGAACGTCCTTCAACTGCTTGCGACGCTTCCGATCGTCGTCCCACTCATTGTCACAGGCATTGCAATGGTGTTGTTCTTCGGTGCAATCAATTTCCAGCAAGGCTACTGGTCAATCGTCGTCGCACACATCGTTCGAACGATACCGTTCGCGACGCTCGTTATCCTTCCGACGTTCCTCACATTTGACCGGCAGCTTGAAGAGGCATCGAAAGACCTCGGCGCTAACGAACTCCAGACGTTCCGTCAGGTGACCCTCCCAAGTGTCCTCCCCGGCATTATCGCGGGAGGATTGCTGGCGTTTACACTCTCGTTCAACGAGTTCGTGTACACATATTTTGTCAAAGATTCATCCACGACGACGCTCCCGATATATATCTGGAATCAGATACGATACAACGTGACCCCACAAGTGAATGTTATCAGCGTCGTCTTCTTGCTCCTTGCCGTTTCACTCGTACTCATCGCCGTCTCTCTCACACGGGTGGAACTGCTCACGCGTCGCTGATATCGGCCGAGGTGATCTCGGGGAGCTATCTCCCGGTATCGCTCGAGAGAAACTCGGCGGCGGTATCGGCAAGTACTTCGGTTGCCGTCAAGACCTCCGACCATTCGACTGTTTCGTTCGGAAAGTGAGCTTGCGTGATTGATCCTGCACCGAAGAGAACGGTCGGGATTCCGGCACCGATATAATGCCTCGAATCGGCCCCATACGTCGCCCCTCGTGGGTCCGTGTTAGACAGTCCATGTCGATTCATTGCGGCCTGCACTGCGTTAACGACCGGTTCGTCGGTATTGATTTCCGCCGGCTCGAACTGGATGGCTCGCCGTTCGAACGTCGGGGGGTGGTCCGAAAGCCATTCGTCATCAGCCACGACAGTCGCGAGCTGGTCTCTGAATGCACTTTCAACGTCCGCGTTCGTCTCGCCCGGAGCGACACCAATCCGAACTTGCGCTGTGAGCGATGCTGGAACGCTTGACGCCCACGACCCGGCAGTTACAGCACCGAAATTCACCGGCCACGAAATCGGGAATTGCTCATACAGTTCGTGGGTAACTGTCTCGTTGCGCTCTGCTTCGAGATCACGAAACGCGGTTCGGATTCGCTCGAAATGTGGAAGGACTGACTCACCCTCCCATCGGGTCGCAGCATGTGCAGACCGCCCTTCGATTTCGAGATTCATCATGACGCTTCCTTCAACAGCCGTAACAATATCGAGTTCCGTTGGTTCCGTAATGATTGCCGCGTCCCGTTCGAAAGGGTATGGATTCGAGAGTGCGGCCGCGACGGCACCGACACCGCCCTCCTCTTCGCCAACAACGCTTTCGACGACGAGGCGCCCGTCAAGGTCGTGGTCCGACTCGTGGAGGTACTTTGCGGCGAAAACACAGGCCGCGAGGTTACTCTTCATATCCACTGCACCGCGTGCGGTAAGCGAATCACCGTCCCACACGGGGTCAAACGGGTCCGTTTCCCACGATGATTCCTCGACTGGGACGACATCAATGTGCCCATTGAGAACGAGTGTCGGTCCGGCATCCGGATCGCCAAACTCGAGCACACCTGCGACACTCGGGCGACCATCGACATCAATGGCATCCGCGTTCGGGAACGTCGAGCAGTCCGCCAATTCGTTTGCATCTGCGGTCCATGTGTACACCTCGAATCCGTACTCGGACAGCCGATTCGATACCCACATTTGTGCATCCTTCTCGTTCCCGCTTGTTGTCTCGAAGGTCAGTAACCGCTCGGTGAACCCGCGAAGTTGTTCATCATATTGTTCAGGGAATTCCATCAGTGGATGGAATGATGGGACCAACCATGTTATTCGTTACTATGGGGCGTGCCATGCTGGTCGTTACGGAAGCGCAGAAATTGGTGGTCGTACGGCTACACTCGTTGCTAACGAGGAGAACCACTTATATCAAGTACTCTGGGTCACCGCCGTATCGATACGAGAGTGTGAAAACGATTCCAAGGGCAACTAGTATTTCTTTGATCATATCGAGAGGGGAATTCGGTTGTGGGATACGCTTTCTGTTTAAATACCAACTTTTCAGAGAGGACCGTCTGACACTACGATGATAGCTCAGGTTCATCGATGAGACGTGTGTAAAACCCTAACTCGGAACAACTGAAAACAAAGGATTCGAGAAAGGTGCCCACATGCTTGCCGATAACGTCGAAACCGATCGTATCTCCGTCGATGGAAGTACTCTTGAGCGTATCATGAAAGACGACAGCAACACCTGCTTCCGACTTCCTGGCGAGGACGGTGCCCTCGGTCGCGGTGGTGCCCTCACGCATTCGACGCTGGATCTCTTGCCGATCCAACGGCTGGCCCGCTATGACGACGAAATGCTGGCGTCCGTCACGAATCGCAACCCCGAGGAACTCGCAGGGAAGGTGTGGCGGGAACGCGATGATGCGAGTCGCTACTCACTCTGGTCGAAAGGAAGTGGTAAGATCCGAACCGATCTCGATGCCTCAGACCTCGCCGAGTGGATTCGACTCAAGGAATCCGGTGTAAGTAAGAAATACTCCCAGGAACTTGCTCGCCGGACGATGGACGCCATGCACGAACTCTCGAATGGACGTCTTGGGAAAATCTAACGCCAATGGTCCAAAGACGGATTGAGCTACCAGGAGACGCGTCTTGTTCTGTAAGCCGATGTCGAACTTCCCGGTGAGGTTTCGAAGGAGAACACAAACGAGAATCCGACCACGGACGGGGTTGCCGGAGAGTAGCGTGGTCGGGACGAACTCACGCCCGAGAGGGACACGAATCTACCACGAAAACTGGAGCAGAGCTACGTTAGTAGTCAATACTAACTAGCGGTTCTCCCTGAGACTTCGTCAGTTCTCTTCTGAAGGAACGAACCCAATCTCCGCTCTGATGACGCTGAACTTGCGTCTCGCAATAACTATTCAGCCGCGGAATCAGACTCAACGAGAGTTGACCTAGTGTAGTAGTGACCTGCCGCAATAAGGGAAAATATGAGCAGAACTATCGAGAGGATCAATCGAGACGTCAAATGAGAGATAAGCGGAAGATGGAGCAACTTAGCGCCCAATAAACTTGTGCTGAAAAGCGACCCACCGAGGTAATACCGTTCCCATCGCCGATTCGACGAACGTTTCTCGGATGGGGATGTCTCAGAAGAACTGTCTGAACACTGCTGGACCGTTTCGGAAAGATATGGATCAAGTTGGTCAGCACGAGAAGTCCGTCGGATGGTTCCCCGATCTTTGTCATACTCAATGATGCCTTCCGTGTCGAATTTTTGAAGGTGGGTTTGATATAGGGCAATGTAGGTGCGCTGACGCTCTGTGGAGGACAGCTGCTCGACAGTCGTCTCATTCTCCCACGCAGCAACCTGTTCAGCAAGATCCCGCATTGGAACAGTGTCGGTCCGATCCTGAAGGTATTGTAACGTTAACCGACGCCGCTCTACTTGTAGTAGATGAAAGATTGTATCCTTCAACAATGGGTTAGGGTCTGCAGAGTCGTTTGATTGCAGGTCGATGTCACCAGAGGATTCGGGCGCGTCAGGGGATACGCTCATGACTTCGATGAAATCAACGATGACTATAATATGTATGTATCGATTTTCTCGTAGTACAGCATTAAATGTCGGATTTCCCAGTGAAACCACCAGTAACACCATATATTACTATTATAAAATTAAAATTAATATATTTATAATTAATATTATATATTATTAATAATTTTATATAGTGTAACGTCTTCATTACATATTTTAGAACAGATGTGGCTACCTCACCAGTAGTAGTCGGAGGAGTCTGGCGATTATCTGGGTAGCTCCAGCAATTCGTTCAATGAAATATTATTTCCGATTCCACTACAGGTGCGAAACGCGCGCTTCAGGTCAGTCCCTGTGATCAACTAGAAACCCACATCTGTAGCCAACCGCCAGCTCGACAAACTCGCGGGCAAGACGTGGCTTGACATCCTCCCCGCGCTGAAGTGCGAGGATTCTTCCGTTGAAACCAATCTCCAATTGGTGATTTCAACAGTGCCTACAATGATATTTAAGTAGTTCTACAACTCGATAGTTCAGCTAGTATGAAAATGCGAATAGCTAACTTTCCCCAGTGAGACCGGGTAAGTAAGAATGCCAGAACCAGTTATCGCGTCGGTCGGCGCCTCGCCGCTCGGCCGCACGGACCTCCCGGGCCGAGACCTGTTCTCGGTTGCCCTCGAGGAGGCGTTCGACGAATTGCCCGACCCTGCCGACCTCGTCGAGGCAATGTACGTCGGCAACCAGTCGGAGAGCTACGAACACCAGATCATGTACGGGACGCTTTTGGCCGAGTGGGCCGGGCTCCGTCACGTCCCCGCCGAGCGAGTCGAGGGGTGTGCTGCCGCAGGCGCGCTCGCGTTGCGCCACGCGGTCAAGGACGTCCGCAACGGAGAACACGAGGCCGTGCTCGCGTGCGGCGTCGAGAAGATGACTTCCGCGGGCACCAGTGGTGCGACTGACGCGCTGTCGGCGGCGTTCGACCGTGCCATCGAGCAGCGCTCCGGCATCACCGCGCCCAGTCAGTACGCACTACTCGCCAAGCGCTACCTCCACGAGACGGACGCTACGGAACGCGACCTTGCCGAGATCGCAGTGAAGAACCACGCCAACGCCGCTCGCAACCCCCGGGCGCAGTTTCCGAAGGAGATCGACGTGGAGACGGTCCTGGAGTCTGACCCCATCGCCCCGCCGCTGAAGCTCTACGACTGTGCGCCGGTCGGGGACGGCGCCGCGGCCGTCCTCGTGACGACCGCCGAGTTGGCGGCCGAACTCGACCGCCCGCAGGTGCGCGTCGCGGGCAGCGGGGCCTCCGCGAACAACATCGCGGTCGCCGAGCGAGACATGACCGACATCGCCGGCGCTCGCATCGCCGCCGAGACAGCCTACGAGGAAGCGGGCATCGACGCCGCGGCCGTCGATATCGCGGAGGTCCACGACGCCTTCACCGTCTGCGAGGCTCTGCTCGCGGAGGCCGTCGGCTTCGCCCCCGCGGGAACGGGCTATCAGAGCTACCAGGCGCCAGCGGAGCGGGCTGACGGCTGGACGGATGTGCAGTTGAGTCCGAGCGGCGGACTAAAGGCCCGCGGCCACCCCATCGGCGCGACCGGGCTCTTGCAGGCGCTCGAAGCCTACGAACAGCTCACGGGGGCCGCAGGCGACCGCACGGTCGAGGGGGCCGAGACGGCCTTGTTGCTCAACGAAGGGGGAGTCGCGGACGCCGTCACCGTCGGCCACGTACTCACAACGGCGGTGGCACCATGACTGACGGTGACCTCGATGCGACCGACCCGCGGACACTTCCGGGCTTCTTCGACGCCCTCGCGGACGGCGAACTCATGGGTGGGGTCTGTGCAGACTGTGGACAGGTGCTGTTGCCGCCGCGGCCGGCCTGCTATGCCTGCGGCAGTCGCGCCGTCGACGTCGAATCGCAGTCGCGTGAGGGCCGGATCTTCTCGTACACGGAGGTCCACACGCCGCCGCCGGCGTTCGCAGCGGACGCGCCCTACATGGTCGCCGTCGTGGAACTTGCGGACGGAGGCCGCCTCCTTGGGCGCGTGGCCGCCGACTACGCCGACGTCGCCATCGGTGACTCGGTCGAGCTCACGGTGCGCGAGCCGACGGTCGCTGAGCAGGAAGTCGCGCTCGACTACGAGACCGACTGGCCGATCCACGTCTTCGAGCCGCGGTGAGGGTCAGGCCCGGCTCCACACTGGATGTCGGTGGCTAACCAGGTAACTCGACGACCCGCTGGTTTCTCAAGCGGCGTGGGTCGATCCCGGTGTACTCCTCTACGACGTGGACGTAGAGACACAGGCGTACGGACTCGTCCTCTCGGGTGGGTTCCTCTCTCTGGTCGGAATCGCCGGTAACCTGGGTTGCACTTAGTTTGTTTATTAGTTTTCTATCCTGTCTCAAATTAATTGAAAGCTTAAAACGTAGGTCTATCGAAACCAGTGATAGTCACAACGAGAAATTACCATTTTATCGAAAGAGGTCTAATTCATGCCGGAGAGTGCGTTTCGCTTGAGGGAGAATCGATGGGAATGGTAAACAAGATATTGTCTGATGAGAGATAAACAAGCAATGACCTCATCAAAGTCACACCAATCACCCAACCTGATGTTCTCAGGATTTCTTATCGGTGGCTCTCTATTTACTGTGCTCTTATTCGGTGCAATGATTGGCGTGCTCACCACATCCCTCGTCAATCAGAGCGGGATTGTGACGCGGAAGAGCACAGTATTTGCACTGTTTTTGATGTGGATTGGGAGTATGTGCATTACGATCGGTGGCACACTCTATTTCACTGAGTCATAACTCATTGTTAGTAGACCAATTCCACCGAGAGAGCATACCGGATACAGCTGGCGTATTTCCTAGACGTCAGAATTACACTAATATCTCATTATAGCTGACTGTGAATCCATCTTTCAGAGGTCTCGTACGTACATCTCCGGCGGATCTACGTTAGAAGATGGCATTCCTACTTTCGTTGGGTCAAGGTCAAGCAGACCAATTTTGGTAAATTCCCTTGCTTCATAGAATCTACGGGCATGATCATTCTTTGGATGGAAAAGCACCTTGAGTCGGTGTATCTGCTCGGGCAGCTGCCCAATCCCTTCTTCGAGCAGATGGGAACCTAATCCACGACTGTTGTACAAGGTCCCGAATGCTATCTGTATCCCTCCTGTGGGCTGTGCGAATCATGTTCATGCTTTCACTTGTATCGTGGTTACTCTGCTGAAACCATCTCAGAACAGCACTTGAGGCCCCATAGTGCAGCCATGCCGATTCCAATCGTTGCGAGGACGTTTTCTGTTCGCCACGCGACGAGGTGACTTTCCGCGAGAAACGCACTGAAAGTCAACACGTCGAGGGCAAGTGTCTCGACGTCCTCGAACACGCGAAGAACATCGCCAAGACGAACGACGTGATGGTCGCACGGTTAGGCTATCGAGAGGTTGCGACCCACTATGGCTGTGTATACACAAACGACGGGTATCGGGCGATGGAGGAGTCGCGATTGCGAGGCGAAAGAAGAACACAGTGTGCGTTACACTGGGTGCTCGGGGTGCGTTACGACAGTGTAACGCTCATGTCCGACTAGTTACTTCGTCCCCGTCGAGAGACTGACTGGGTGACTTTCTCAATGGGGTTAGACTCTGGGAGTACAGACCGAGCATAGTAGTGGCCCGCCGTAAGGATAGAGAAGACAGACAAAACGATTGGGACGATTAGTTGAGACGCCAACTGTGACACAAGTGGAAGCTGAAGCAATTTGGCACCCAACAGACTCGTGCTGAAAAGCGTCCCGCCAAGATAATACCGTTCCCATCGGAGATTCAACGCACTGTCCGTAGAAGATTCGGATGGGTCCTGTGGAACGGTGTCAAACAGGTATGGATCAAATTGGTCAGCACGGGACGTTCGTCTGATTGTTCCGCGATCCTTGTTGTACTCGATGATACCCTCCGTATCGAGTGTCGGAAGGTGAGTTTGATACAGTGAAATATAGGCACGTTGGCGTTCCTTCGACGTTAGTTCCACGACTGTCATCTCGTTCTCCCAGGCTGCTACCTGCTCGGCAAGATCACGCAACGAAACGGTGTCTGTTCGCCCGTGGAGGTACTGCAAGGTCAAACGACGGCGCTGTACCTGCAAGATGTGAAAAATCGTATCCTTCGACAGTGGTTGGGACGACGCAGTGTCTTGCGGGGACGAGGTAGTGTCACCGGCGGAGTCGGCTGTGTTGGGAGATGCGCTCATGGTTGCGATGAATTCAAGCACGATGGTAATATGAATGTATTGGCCGTTCAGATTTCAGTGTTGAGCCGCGAATCATGCCGCGAAATCGCTAACGTCGACAAATATCGCGCTTAACGAACTAAAATGATTAAAAAATATTTATTATATATAGATATTAATACTAATTTGAGATATCTATAATAGTTTAATTAAATGTGTCGAAATTAGTAACACGGTCGTATAACCGAAAATAGTCGGAGCTATCTGGCGATTCGAATCGAACATTGCTAGAGTTTGACTAATAGAGTTTCAAATCGGAGATCACCATAGTCCGCTTCGAGCGCGGTGCGCGGACATATTGCTGTTCACAACGACGGAGTAATTTGACATCCACCCATGACTGAAGTCGTGGGCTTTCTCCTTGATTCTATGAAATTAAAGAATAAAATATATTCTATATCATGAATCACCAATTTCTCCACAACACCAAGAAATATCGACTGATCTGGTCCAGCATGCCGATACCACGGGAGACCATTTCGCATCACGGACCGGGTATTCGACAGAGTGAGCGGAGGAAACTACGCTCCAATTGGATCTCTAGTATTGTGTGATATATTATAAGTGATCCATGTATTTGTGAGGAAAGCAAATATTCTATCTAATTCTATGCTTGGCAACAACATTATAGAGAGAAAACTCATTGGGGGACAACAGAGAGAACGATGCCTGACGATAGCGAACAGAGAAAACAGAGAACTTGGGGCAAACTTGTCCAAGAGCGGATGTCTGCGGGGATAAAAGCAACCAGGAAGACGCGTGACTCGTCCTTATCGATCGAAATCAAAAAAGCTCGTGAAGAGCAGTGGTTGTCAGCCGAGACTGACCTGAATGTGGCCAAGGAAGCTACGACGATTCGTAAGAGGAGTGCAAACATCACATGAGGTTTGCATCGTTACTGCGTTTCGAACTCCTCGATTACGATCGAAGCCAGAGTCTCCAAACCCTCCCAAAACTACGGCAGGTTTTCACCCTTGTTATTATCATGCAGCTCCTGTCGATACTATGCATCGCTCCTGTTGTAGCAACCACCAACAGTAGCGATGGGAAACTCGGGGGTCTTGAGAAGCATGCAGACAATGAATGTACCCCAGACAACGGCACTGGTAGCTGCGCACCCGCAAAGACGACTTCCCAGGGTTGTTATCCGGGAGGCGGTAGAACTACCGATACGAAAACGAATGCTGACGGTCCTGGAAGTGATGACACTCCGACGAGACACAACACCGATTCAGGGACCACTGAAACTGGCCCATCGAACACTCACTCAACGACGACTGAACTGAACACGAAGCCGTCGCAAGGATCGGATCAAACGAACGTGCCCGGGTCTGGCCTGCTTCCAGACATCAACTCACCGATCATAGCGCTGGTCGGGATTCTCTGCGTGATCGGTGGTTTGATAGCCCTTACTCGCTAGCGAGGCGAAATGGCTTTTCCCATCTGGTGCCTGTTGTGACTTTGGGGAATTAGTCTCGTTCGACAAGGAACTCATTGAACCAGGATCACGCTCTCCGAAAAAAAATCAGCACGACCACTGAAACCTGACGACAAAGGAATCTCACTTGGATAGAACACCTGTTCAATTAATATCTATCCGAAAGTAGGGTTTGTCAAATGCGAGCCACCGAGTACCTCCGAGCCTGGCAAGGATCCCAGCTTTTCGGATATTTCTTGTTTATTTTCATGTTAAAAAGAGATAGTCAAAGGTTGCTTTCGAGAATTCGCTTCGAGAAGTGGAGTTGGCGAGAACCTCGAAGACAGGGATGGAGTTACTCATTGTACTTCCATTCGAGATCGAATGTGTAGGATGCCGAAGTGAGCTGAACTTCCCAGTCAGTGGGTAAATCGTGAACTTGTGGTTTTAGTAAATCATGCTGAGATAGAGGTAACATAATTCATCGTGCCGGAGCACGTACTAAGTCATAAGGATGAGTACTGCTGTGTAAAACTGGAACCAACAGTGGTTGTCCCAACAGAGAGGAGCACAAATGACCGATACAATCGATTCCTGGCGGTACGGGAAACCACAACATGAGGTTCAATCGACGCCATTAAACGAACTACTGTTATATGGTGACCCCCAACACGAAATGTCTGGTCCAACCAACATCGAACTCCGAGAGTCTGTTACATATCTCCGTCTCTGGGAATACTACGCGGAGAAGCAGCGACAGCAAGAAATCAGAACGAAACGTCCGATGCTCTACTCTCGGTAGGCGAATTTCCTTTTCACGATTTCCGTATGAGAAAATGATGGTTGCTAGTGATATGTGTGCCAAGTGCTGGCCACAGCGTTATCTCTTTCGTTCACCTAAATATGATATGGCGGACAACAAAAAGAGCCGAAACAAGCAAGCCCGTGACGAAGAGAACCGCCAGCGAGCGTGGGAAGTGGAACAAGCGCGTGAACGTATGGACGAAACGGAACCACGTGACGACCAGACCGAACCCGTGGGGTGAGAGTCTCTCGCTGAAATCGACGGACGATGACACGCCACAGGACGGGAGTGCTTGTGACAGCACCACAGGACACCGCACTCCGAGTCCGAAATCCGGACAGACGACGTTTGCGGCGTTTCAGTCCTGAAACCTCCGACGCGAGGCTTCCCTTGTAGGAAGCCCCGCCCTTTAGGGCGGGCGAGGATGTCACAGTACTACTTATTGTGCATGCGTGCTAATAACACACATGGACTCTTCAATCGAGGAGATAGAATTCCTCGCCAATTCCGATCACCGAATAGGGGTACTCAACGCGCTAGATCACGGTCCCGCAGATCGCTCGACACTTCGGTCGGAGACTGGTGCATCCTCACCAACCATGGGACGTGTCTTATCCGATTTCGAACAGCGCAGTTGGATCACACGTGAGGGACCAGATTTCGAATTGACATCGTTGGGTGAGTTCGTCGCGAGTCACTTCTTCGAACTGCGTGAGGCAATGTCGATCGAACGCAAATTACGTGATATCTGGCAGTGGCTTCCACGAGAGATGGAGGGGTTCTCGGTTGATCTCTTTGCGGACGCTGTGGTCTCTCGGCCCGGCCCGGGATACCCGTACGAACCCGTCGAGCGGCTGATGCACCTCATTGAGAATACTGATCGAATGCGTGGGTTCGATAGTATCGTGCAAAAGTCGATCAACAACGAGACCGTCTGCGAGGCTGTTCTCAACGGTATGGACCTCGAATACGTCTACTCGCCGGTTGCACTTGAGGGCACCTATGCCTGGAATCCCGAGCGAGTAATGGAAGCTGCCATCTGTGACAATTGTACCGTGTACGTCCACGACGCCCTCCCAGATGGTGACCGGTGTGGCCTTGGGATCGTTGACGACCGGGTCGGTATCTGTTGCCACGACATCGACACCGGTGCTCTGATCTGTGTCATCGATACCGATTCCCCAGAGGCGCGCGAATGGGCCATCTCAACCTTCGACCGAGTTCGTCAAGAGGCGAGACCAATCGATCCGCTAAAATTTGAACCGTCTGTCTCATCAGAACTCACCTCGTAACCGGAAATCGTTCCCTCCAGTATTCTCTCGAGCACTCAACACCTGTAGCCTTTATTGTCATCTCTTACGCGTCATTTCGATCCAGCCGCCTACCCAGAAAATCGGCTTTGCCCTTTCATGCTATGAAATATTTCACTAGACATTTACAATTCCTCTCATAGCGTAGGGTCTACGAAGAGCGATGAATCAGATTACCATTGGATCCGGGGATGACCCATCGAACGAGCATCACGATACCATGACAGAGTCAATTGAATTTGAGACCGCCCAGCGCAAGTTGTTTGAGTCGGTTAGCCTCAACGTGCACTCGAGCTTCGTCGACCTTGAGGAGCCCCAGGTGCAAACGCACGTTTTCGAAGCTGGTCCGCGGGACGACGAGACACCGCTCCTATTCGTGCATGGTGGAGGCGCGTTCGGCGCGTTCCTCGCGCCGCTCATAGCCCAGTTCGATGATAGCCGCGTGATTGGCCTCGACCGCCCAGGGTACGGCCTTAGCAGCAATTTCCTGTACACTGAGCAGAATCTTCGCCGGACGGCTATCGACGTCATCGAAGGCGTACTTGACGAACTTGGGATCGAGCAGGTGGACCTCGTTGGTCACTCCATGGGCGGCTACGCGAGCGTCCTGTTCGCGCTCTCCCGACCGGATCGCGTTCGGCGTCTGGTATTGGTCGGTGCCTGCGCGGGGTTCCCCGGCGCCACCCCACCGCTACCACTGAGACTGATGACCGTGCCCGTCCTCAGACGGGGGCTCCAGCGAATGGCGAAACCGAGCGAGGCAGGCGTCCTTGACGTCGCAGAGGTGTTCGGCGAGCGCGAAGCCATCCAAAACTACCCCGCGCTCATCCAGGTGATGGTTGCCGAGACACGGAGTCCGAAGTCGTCCGAGGCGATGTTGAGTGAATTCTCCGCGTTCTTCTCGATCCGCGGCTGGCACCAATCGATCCGACTCCACAAGGACGAATTAACCGCAATCCGGCAGCCAACGCTGGTTGTCTGGGGCGAACACGACCCGATTGGGAGTCCTGACGACGTTCGCGCTGGCATCCAAGCAATCCCGAACGCTAGGCTCGAGACGACACCCACTGCCCACGCTCCCTTTCTCTCCTCTCCTGAGCGGTGTGCTGAGCTCGTCCAGGCATTCAAGGACGAGGATCTGAACGAGAGTGCGTGACATCCTCCTCGCCGTAAACGGCGAGGCTTCCCGTCCCGCAGGTGGGATATTTGCCGGTCTACGATACGACTTGTTCTCTCGTGCGAAACCTCCCGCTCTCGCGGTCAAACAAATGTGTCGATGGCTGTGCCACACAGCCGTTACTCCTATCCTCACCGTGAGGACTCGGAGTTATCTTTTGGCGCATATTCTCCGCCCCCGTTGCAATCCGCGTTGGCTACCAACTCACACGATGAGCAGACGTACAGGCCACGTTCGACCCGGTTAGACTTCGTGTCATCGCCACACCGTGAACACGTCTTCGAGGTGTCCCATTCGTTCTCTTTCAACACTTCAACTCCCCGAATATCGCCTTTGTAGTGGAGGTACTGGTAAATTCGGTCGAACGCCCACGAGTGCAATTTCTTGTTGCCAGTCTTGCCCCAATCAGACGTTCGAACCTTCTCAGGCCAACTCACCGCGAGCGTCCCAACACCGCGTTCGATACACTCGGTGATGATGGCGTCCGTGAGGACATGGTAGAAGTGGGTTTCACGGTCAGCGAGTTTCCTGCGTGCCCACATCGACTTCTCCGAGGGGCCGTTCTCGCCTTCCGTGTCGTACTCGGCGCGAGTGAAATTGTGCTTGTCCTGTTTGAGCGAGTTGCCGGGGTAGAGAACGTATTCGTCGGGGAAGGCGACTGTGGCGATGTTCGTGATGCCAAGGTCGATTCCTGCAACTTCGTCGCCAGCCGAGTCCTCTGATTCAAGTTCGACTTTGCAGACGAAGTGCAGTTCCCACTCGTCGCCGTTCCAGACGGCTCGAACGTTCTGCACTCGGGTGACTTCTGAGGGACGAAAACACACCCGAGTGGGACACGAATCTAACACGAAACCCCACACAACCGCAGTCGTGGACGTCCCGAATCGACACAGTTCTGGACTGACGCCGGACAGTTACTCGTGAGTACGGCAGTTGTCTCGGCGTCTATCGGCTCAAAGCCAGCGGGAGGGGGAGAGCTAGTACCGGCCACCGCGTCTGTGGTCGGAGCGAAGCAATGCGATTCTATAATTGCTCGAGACCCCGTCTAATTCGCAAAAACGGGGAAGGTTTCTTAGTCTGTCGAATAATTTGACAGTGTTTTTATATAATACTAATATTTAATTATCTATGATAATAACATTCCGACATAAAGCAATAGATATCAACCCATTCAGTTATATATTGGAGAATAATCGACATACATATATATTTATTATTAATGAAGTACAAGTATATGTAGCAGACGAGAAGAAATTCGATGATCCTCTGCCCACTCGGTGGGTAAACGGTCATGTTAGGGCATGGATGACTTCTGTCGGCAGGAGACGATAGAGATGCAGAAGAAAACGACGAAAACGCAAATAGACTTGGAAGAACCGAGACTGACACGCCGCCTAGTCATGAAGATCGCCGGTGCCAGTACGGTGGTTGGCGGACTCAATTTTGCCACCAGAGTGGCAAAAGCTCAAACGTTAGAGGACCTATGTGAACTTGCACAGCTCGATTTGGTCGTCGTTCTTGACCAGTCTGGCTCGATGAACATAGGATCGCCGACTAGGATGCAACAAGCCAAGGCTGGGGCGACGGCCTTAGTAAACGCGCTGAACGTCTCAACAGACGGTGTGAACGTCGGTGTGTTGACGTTTGGTGGTGAACCCGGCTCCAGCGACATACCCCTGTTCCAGTCACTCACTGACGACGCTTCCACAGCTCTGGCAGCGATCAACAGCATTCCCGATAGCCCATCTGGCGATATCTTCACCAACATGGAGGCCGGTGTCCAAGCTGGCCGGGAGGAATTGACCGGGGTGGATTACTCCAACGATATCGTTGCAAGCGGAAGCCACCGCTCGGACGTACCGAGAATAATGGTGCTCCTCGGCGACGGGGCGCCGAACCGAGACAACAACGACAATGAAGATCTCAGCACGTTCCCGAGTCTCGGTGGGAACGACCCGTCCGAGGAAGCGAACGCCGCAAAGACGGAGGATGGTATCGAGGTTTACACCATCGGCGTCGGTCTAAATTCGTTGGGCCAAGACTTGATGCTGGAGATGGCCAGCGAATCGAAGACGTCACACGCTTTCCCCAACGTGGATGTCGAGCAAATCGAGGCTACGTTCGAAGAGATCGCAGCAGACATCTGCCCGACTGAGGTCGAAATCGATATCAAGCCTGGGAGCTACCCGAACGCCATCAACTGTAACACCAACCGTGAGGGCGTGATCCCGGTGGCCATCCTTACTACCGCGGATTTCGAGGCGGAGACGGTCGATCCATCATCACTTCGGTTCGGGTCGCCAAGCACGGTTATCGGCGGTGGCGGCGCCACACTTGTCCACGGCAGTGGCCATACCGAGGATGTGGATTACGATGGCGACGTGGATTTCGTGGGGCACTTCCCGGTGAAAGATGCTGGGTTCACGGACAGTGACACGGAAGGGGTACTCGTTGGTCTGACCAAGAGTGGTGAAAGCATTGCTGGCCTAGATAGCGTTAAGATAGTCGGAAAGTGCCAATAGCAGCGAAAAAGTCTCTACGAGGAGATTACGGAACAGACGAAAATACTATGGCTATCTCGTTTTACTGTTCGAACAATTCACCAATATCGCTACCCGACAGTAGCGATTATGGATATCGATTCCAATTGTACGCCATGATGCTTCATAATTTGCAGCTGTGTGAGGAACAATAGTGAACAGGATACGCATCTATCCGTGCTCTAAGCACACTTTCCGCTGTTATCTTAATTAATTGCAAGATCGGTTTGTATCTTCCACCGTCGAACACCACGTCTCCCTGTGACCGATACACGCCTTTTATCTTACAGTGACTCAACGAGAGCGTCGGTCTCGCGGCTGATCAACTACCAAGAATGAGCGACGTTGGTTCGGAGTTCCACCATTTGGAGAGAGGAAATACCAAACCGGTGTTCAACTGGCTGTGAGAACGACGCTAGCAGTATCAGTGTCTCCGTCAGAATCAGTAACTGTAACACGTACCTCTTTCTCACCACTATCCGGCACTTCGGCTCCAATACAGAAATTATCACCCTCGAATTTATCGTCACCAGTCCATTCATAGTGAAGCCCACGTCCATCTGGGTCGGACGAACAAGAAGCGTCGAGGGTCACCCAATCACCTGGTTCAAGAGAGTGTTCTGCGCAGGATCGGGCGAAGCTTCGATGCATGCGTCGGTGGTTTGTCCTCGGTATCCGTCTCGTCAGGAAGTCGGTGATCATCGTCTGGTGGTTGATCAGTAGATTCGAAGACGACAAGGTTAGCGTATCGAACATATTCCCAGTCAGTCGTTGAGGTCCCAGGAAACGTTGCGGTATACAATCGACCATCTGCTACCACGGGAATCCCAGCGGCTGGGGGCTCAATAGTGGATTGATCATCTAACCCTTTCAGAAGGTAACTCCATTCACGCTCACCGGTCTTTACGTCAATGGCACAGACGAGTGCCCATCTCGGAATGAAATTGGATCCAGGTTTGTATTGACCGCCGAAGTAAGCCGTCCCGTTGGCTACGACAGGGCCATTATAAAATAGGAGCGTCGGATCATCGTGTGTCCAGGCGACCTCACCTGTTTTCACGTTGAGCGCTGCTATCCTTCCGGCCCGATAGTTACCAGACCGGAAGAGAAGGCGCTTGTTAGCTACGATGAGGTCACCGGTTACAGGGCGTGGTGACGTATGCTGCCATGCTTGTTTGCCTGATTTCGAGTGATAGGCAGTGATGATTGAGTTCTCAGCAGTAGTTTCGGTAGAGAGTACCATCGTCTCAGTGACAGTGAGCTGTCGACGCCATACATCATCAAGATGTGTTTGAGCAGTCCACTTTACCGTCCCATCTTTCATTGACCGTGCCTCGATAGTCTTGCTGTTTGAATGATTGTGGATACCATACACGAGCTTATGGCCTGTCTGGCGGAGGAGAAAGTCCTCATCTGTTGTGCGCCACTCTATTGAGCCGTCCTCGGCATTCAACGCGGTTCCATCGCCAAGATAAATACTTCCATCGACGAAGTGTATATGCCAATCTCTGTATCCAATCTTTCCAGTGACATCGTCTCGCTTCCAATTGACTGTGCCCGTCGTAGGATCAAGCGCATAGACACCACCATCAGACTCGGTAAACAACTGTCCATTGACGAGGATCGGATCAGCCCACTCTAAGTGTTCACTCCGACGCCACAGCAATTCACCAGTGTCGGTATCAAAGGCAAAAAGGCCACCCTCAGTAGAATCTTCGTAGAGAAACGTGGTAATGTAAAGAATTCCGTCGTCTACGACCGGTGTTCGTGGTGCAGGAAGACCGGTTTGTTTCCAGAGTTCCTCTCCAGTTTCTGGATCATAAGCAGCAGCATACCCTCTTCCTGATGTCGGCCCATTCTGAGTTGTTACTGCGAGAAAGAGCGTCTCATCGGAAATCACTGGCTCAACAGCGGCCATACTACCGTTCAAATCCATCTCCCAACTGAGTTTTGGATATGGAGATGGGCCACAGACCTTGGATTTGTTCTTACTGCCCTTGTGTCGAATTTGAGGTTGGGTGCTCGTCAATTCGCTTGGTTTTGTCTGATGATCGTTGTTAGTTTCTTGGCTGATAGCAATACCACTGTACACGCTACTGGTACCAAGTATGCCACTGAGCGTTTTGAGAAACGTTCGTCTGTTATTACGTGCCATGCGATTACGCATTTCTAACCGATTAATTTCAATTTTTGGTCGATTAATAACAGGGTTCAAATTTTATATTCATTTATAGTTATAAAATACTACTGGAGAATTCAAGGGGGGATATTTGGACTATCTATTGCTGAACTAATCGGGGTCGAGTCGTCCTCAGCCGACTACTCTCGACTGCTGACCGGACGTTCCTTATAAAGAGTTTTACGAGACAAAGACAGGGCTTACTTCTGATGGTCCGGTTCATACAGCTGTGAATGACGGGGAGCACCAACACGAAGCCGGTGAAGATACGCTTTCGACAGCCGAACTCCACGCTGTCTTGATGAGCGAGGAGCGACGACAAGTGCTACAATTCTTCCTCGAACGGGACGAGAGCGTGGCGACAATGAATGAAGTCGCGAATCACTTGGCCGCCCCAGATGGCGGCTTCGAAGAGCCCGAGCGGGCAAAGATGGCCCTCCACCACGCTCTACTCCCGAAACTAGCCGACACCGGAGTCCTAGAGTACGATTCCCAATCTAACAGAACCCGATATCGGGGACACAAACGGTTGGAAGCACTGCTTTCAGTTACGTCGGTGGCGTAGGAAAGCAATTCAATCCGAGACTTGTTGCTCTATCTGGATTGCGATAGCCACCTCTTTAGTGTCCAGCGGATAGGAACACTTGTATCGGAGATACTCAGAAATCGGAGGCCGAGGAAACCAACACACTGCGAAGGACTTTCTCAGTACCAAGGCGGACTCGGTTCGAGACCGCCTGGCTCGTAATACCGAGTTGATTTGCGAGTTCATCGAGCGTAATCTCGCTCGGTGTGGAGAAATAACCCCGATTGAGCGCGAGGACAAGCGCTTCGCGCTGTTCCTGCGTGAGGCCGAACTGATAGCCGGGGTCGGCTTCTTCATCCATGGTGTAGATTCGATCGACGCGAACCGAGATCCCCGGTCGTTCAAATAGTTGTAGTACTGCGAGAGTTTCTCGTGGTCGGGAAACCTGACTCGAAGCATCCAATCGTCTCTCCCCGTGCTTCGAGGACTGTTGCTTCTGATTCGAGAATCCCCTCGAGAAGACTCTTAAACTCGTCCGAGTACTTCAGCCGGTAAAGAACGGAATCTCCGACTTTATCAAGCGCCTGCAACTCCTTGATATGCGCGTCCGATCGAACCTTCTTTTCGAACGCCTCGAAGTCGGACCCCGTAACCCAGAGGTAGGGCATCGGCTCGTCGTCCAACGGAACTAATCTCTCGAGTTCGTACTCCATTGTGGGCGGTCCTGCGAGGATTTGCCCGAGAACGAAATCGTTCGCGTCGACGTGGAACGCAAGTGTCACGCTCATCAGACCACGTAGGTCAGTAAGTGACATAAGATAGCACTTTGCACATTCTGGTTACCTAACCCGGTGACTATATGCCTTGTATTCAGCACGACTGCTGAAACCTCCCACCGACTATGGGTTTCAAACGCGGAAAACCACTGAACGATTCGCTGAGCGAAAGCATCATCCGTTCATCAAGCCCGTATTTTCCGACGGACGCTCGTATGCCTGAAGACGATGTTGGCGAAGAACTCGAACAAACCCGTATTTTGGATATTCTTCGTACGAACGAAGGCCCGAAACTCGACCACAAGCCACAGAACGCTATCGAGTAGTATGTTAACATCTCACACTACGGCTGAAAAGGTTCACCACGGTGCAAATTTCCCCTCCCGGGTTTTGCATACCTCCCACTTCTGCCATGCCATGCACAATCCGCCACCCATGCTCTTCGAGCACCGCTTTCGTCTTTAACAGAATCTCCCGAGCATACGCGTTGATCGCTTCGTGACACTCGATTCGGCCGAATTTTGCATTCGAGAAGCCCTGATAGCTGAAACACGACACTAGAATCCACTTGATCGCACTCGATTGGCCTTCCAACTCGTCGCGACGATCTTCGTCCTCAGTCTCTCCAATCTCGGCTTTGATTGTATTCCTGGCCTCGATGAGTGATTCAAGTACACCCGGAAGATAGCCCCACTCGTCACAAATCGCGAAGCCAAGACCGGGCACGTGCTCCCAACCACAATCGTCCGACAGCGGCTATTCAGGGTTCCATATTGTTGCGTGTGGATAGCCATCAGCTGTGCGGCTAGAACCGGCGACCTGCCCTCGGTCGTTGATACCTGCTGCAGTACTGTAATTACCTCCGAGCGTCCCGAGGTCACGCATTCCATCGTCCTCGGACCAAATGAATGCGTGAACGGTTCCATCTGCCGTCTGGCTCACCCCTACAACCTGACCACAGTTGTTGATGTCGGTGGCCTTGCTATAGGTGCCGCCGAGAGTCCCGAGGTTACGCATCGCATTGTCTGCCGTCCAGAGGAACGCGCGAAGGCCATTCCACGGGTCTGTCGAGCTCGCACCCACAACCTGACAGTTGTCGTTGATAGCCGTGGCCTCGCTGTGGTTGCCACCGAGCGTACCGATATCTCGTTTTCCGTCGGCTTCCGACCAAATGAACGGTCCCCGTTCTTGGCCTTCCTCAGTCATGGTCATCCCAACAATCTGACCGTGCGTATTGATATCTGTGGGTGCTAAAAAGTACCTTGACGATTTTAGCGGGGCGTCCCATTCACCATCCCCCCATTTGACGAATCCTTCCGTCGTATCCGTGCCCCAGTAGTGCCTAGTCCCTACGATATCTCCTCGTTCGTTGATGGCAGTAGCCTCACTGTCGAAGCTACTAGATCCAATATCCCGCATCCCTCCGTTCTCTGACCATTGGAAGGCGTGACTTGGATGTCTCTCCACCCGACCAAAATACTCGGTTTCGATGTACTCCGTGACGACACTCGACCCGACGACCGTACAGTGGCTGTTAATATCAGTAGCTCTACTGACGCTGTCGGAGAGGGTACCGAGATCTTGCATGCCCTCCGCTTTCGACCACAGGAATGCGTGCGGAACCAAATCATCTCGCTGGCTGAACCCGGCGATGTACCCTCCACGACTAATGCTCGTCGCGGTGCTCTCGACACCACCAAGCGTACCAAGGTCGGTTCTCGAGTACGCTGCATCCGGTTTCGTTTCACTCGGTGGGGTATTCTGGGAACTCGAGCCAATCATACCGAGGTCGGCACCACTGCCTCCTGACTGGGTGAATTCGGACAAACTACCAAGCATCCCGACCGCCCCAACGCCGCCAAGAAAGCGGCGGCGGTCGGGCTGGAGACCAGGTCCATTCGATACTGGGAGGGCACTGTCTGCTCGTTCGACGGCGTCTTTCTCACAGCGAGTTTCGGACTGCTCCGTGTCGTCCTTTTCTGGGGACATAACGTAACTCGAAACGCAGTGCCTCATTCAGACTATTGGCCGATTAATTACTAATGGATAGTTCGTCAACATCGCTGTGCCATGCGGTGAACTTCTCATCGGTCTTGGGCTACTCGTCGGTGAGCTGCTCGCCTCGTTGCATTTTTCGGTGCACTCATGATGGTCCTGTGTTACTTCGGAAACTGGGACATCGCGCACGGTTACATCAACGGCGACTTCGCGTACATGCTCATCTTCCTC
Source organism: Haladaptatus sp. W1 (assembly GCF_001723155.1). Lineage (NCBI taxonomy): Archaea > Methanobacteriati > Methanobacteriota > Halobacteria > Halobacteriales > Haladaptataceae > Haladaptatus > Haladaptatus sp. W1. The sequence goes on along the minus strand of NZ_MEIH01000291.1, from coordinate 4,816 downwards.
GCCGTCGCTGCCTTCAGCGTTGGCCGGATTCTCGGCCTTGACGCGTGCATCGAACAGTACGAACTCAGTGGTAACCGCTCATCGAACGATATCCCTGGGTTCGATACCTTCTTGGGTGACGTCCGTACATTTTCTTCACAACCAGTGTCGAGTGAACGCTACTTCTATTATTCACAGGCAATAGATTAGGCCAGCGGCACCTCGTGACGAGGTGAACGAGGGTACGTCAGACCCCGCTCTCAGGGGAAGTCCCGCCCTGCTCAATTCGCTCGTACAGGTAATACGAGTACACCACGGTCGTCGCGGCAGTCACGAGAGCGGGGATAACGAGGAAGTAGAGTGCGTAGTCGCCGAACAGCAGTCCAACTAGCGTCAAAATCGCTGTGGCCTTGAACAGCTTCCCTCCGAGTGTGTGCGTCCGGTTCCATACTTCCTCGTTACTCATCGTCCATGGGGTTCGAATGCCGATGAACCAGTTGCGTTTCGCATGTGTGACTAGGACACCGCTGTAGTAGAGGAGACCAGCGGCCGCGGCCAGAATGAGATACGTGAAGTCGAACTCGTAGCCGAGATTGAACGCGACGATCCCGGCGTGGAGTACGAACATGTACCCTGTGAAGATGACGACGAACCAGTCGTAGTATGGGCGGAACGCCTCGATATTCTCGCCACGCGGATCGATTCGAGGGAGGGCGGCAAATACGATGAGTAGACCTGCTGTCAGTGCAGGGACAAGCCAGAGAGCGAGCGACTTTGACATCGTTCCGTTAGGATTGCCGCTCGCATCCCAGTTTGAGACGATTTGAGATGGGAGTTCGGGTGCGGCGACGACGCTCACAACGCCGGAAAGAACAACGAACCCAGTCGCTAGCGAGAAGCGATGACGAGTATTCATCCAGAGTGGTACGACTGAACGTCTAATAAACCCGTTCCCAGTGGTGCCCTTGCTGACTCCCTAGTGCATCACCAAATCGCGTTCACTGTGGAAGGGTGTCGCCTGTCGACGTCGATCCCGAGGACGAGTGCCGTCACTTGTACCCCAATAATCGAAGACCGTTCAGTGAAACGAGGACTGTAGACCCTTCGTGCCCGACCACCGCGAGGGGGAGTGAAAGTCCACTCAGGAGAACGGTGCTGTCGCAGCAGTGATGGATACCGTCCGACGCTTCATAGCACAGGCGTCGAATCGAAGCGAGGATCAGATTGAGAAAGCAGATACAGCACTTGCTGGCGTTGCAATGCAGCTCGTCAATAGCGGTAGCGCGGCGTCTGTCACCTTTGTCACGACGGACACTGACGCTGGCAAAGTGTTGTGCGGGCAATCGAAGCTCAAGGATTTGAAGGACAAATAGGATACAAATACGGATTCGATTTGATCAATGAAATCACCTAATCGAGGAGCTTGCACAACGCATCGAAGAGTTCGAAACGTCTGCCTCCACGGCACAGGCCCATTGGGAGGCGATCACTCGCAAAAAGCGAGGGTGTGATGAGCGCACCGACTCCAGTCAAATCGGTGTACCCGTCGTGCCTTCATCCTGTTTTAATGGCTCTTTTCGTGTGGCATACAGGTGACGGACAGCGCCAGTGGTGAACGTAAGCGCCCCGAGAATCATCGGCATATCCCCGAACGACCGCGCCCACAACAACGTCTGAATGTGTGGCTGCTCGTAGAACTCGAGACTCCGTGCAGCTGCATAGCCATCTGTGTAGGCCGCCCGGAGTTGGGCGAATCCGACCGGGAGCAACGATGCAACGACCATGATTGTGAGCCCGATATTCATGAACCAGAATGAGACCTGGAACCACGTTGGGTCCCACGCTTCCTCGGGCGTCACAACACGCAGAATGTAGGTTCCGAGCCCAAGTGCAAGCAGACCGAACGCACCGAACGTTGCTCCGTGGGCGTGGGCGACAGAGAGATAGGTTCCATGTTCATAGTAATTAATCACTGGTAAGTTGACGAAGAAGCCGAGCACCCCCCACCAACGAAGTTCCAGATGCTACTTCCGAGGATAAACAACAGCGGAGTTGTATACGGAAATTCCTCGCCCTGAGATTTCAACGACCGGTATTCGCCGATGCTTCGATACAGAACGAACACGAGCGGGACGAACTCAAGCGTTGAGAACGTCGTCCCAAGCGGTACCCAGAAATCAGGCAGACCAACCCACCAATAGTGATGCGAGACCCCGACGATACCCGCTGCCATGATCGCGAACACTTCAAAGAAGATTGCTTTCTCTGCTTCCTCTTTCTCTAAGAGTTCCATCGACACGAGGGCAACGGAGATGATGGCAACCACAAAGAACTCGAAGACGCCTTCGACCCACATGTGGACGACCCACCAGCGCCAGAATTCTGTCACCGCCATGTTCGTCTCTGGAGTATAGAGCATGCTCGCACCGAACAACAATCCAATCGAGCCACCTGCGTATACCAAGAAGTGTCCGAGCCCCCCGAGCGGTTCGTCCATCTGTCGAACACTCCGGAGTACTAACCCGGTCCATCCGGCGAGTCCACCAAGCAAGAGCAGCTTCCAGAGTCGGCCCACCTCGAGATATTCAAGCCCTTCAGAGCCAAGCCACCACCAGAGGTTGCCATCTTCAGGCGAGCCGAATCTGCCCTGTATTCCAAACCAGACTCCTGCGAACGCGCCAGCGGTCGCGATCACGAGCAATCCAAGCAGCACCGATGCGCCCGTCGCTTGCCAGGGCGGGTCGTGATCGCTGAACAGCCCCGGGAGGAAGAGTCCCCCTGCAAGCCACAGGGTCGTTATCCAGAGAATTGCAAGGTTGAGATGCCACGTTCGAACCGTCGTGAAGGGCAGTAGCGAAACGAGATCAATCCCGAGCATCTCTTCGATCCGGAAAAAGCCCGTCCGTTCAACATAATAGTGAGCGAGCAGCGCTCCAGTAAGTACCTGCACGGCGAACAGTGCCCCAGCAACAGGGACGTACCACGCCGCAGCATACTGTGTGGATGTGATCGACACTGAGTCAGGCGATGGAATGTCGATAACATCGGTCGTCGGTTCGGCGAAATCAAGCGAATGATACGCCCACACCCCGAGACCACCACCAAAAATAAGCAAGAGGATGCTGATCGTGCTCCAGACCAACACCTGCCCGGTCGGACGGTTTCCGACCGCAGGTTCATACGGCCAGTCGTTTGTATATGAGTGAGTCGAGTCTGGTCGGTTAGTGTGGGCAAACCATGCTGTCCAAACGGCGAAGTCGGCGATGCGCTCGGCTTGTTCGGGCGTCGCAATGAATTCTGGTGGAATTCCCCGTTCGGGGTCGCCTTCGTGGTACCGCTCGATATACTGTTCACGAATTCGCTGATGAGCATACGCTTCAGCGGCCGAATACTGGATGATCGATCCATCTGGAGCGTCGGCGTCGAGTTCTCGTTTGACGCGTTCTTCGACGGCAGCCTGCTCGGTGTCATCGAGTGCCTCGATGGAGTCACTTCCCTGCTCTCGTGCATAGTATTCCTGCATGAACTCAGCCTTGAGGTGTAGAGCATCAGCTGTGAGATCGACTCCGAAATACGATCCGTTGCCGAGGATTGAACCCTGATTCATCAGCCCATTGGCCTGGAACAGCTTCTTTCCCAGCCGAATCTGTTCGTCGGTGGCGACGATGTCGCCATTTTGGTCTCGGATTTCATCGGGAATTGGCGGCGCATGCCGATACGACTTCCACGCTCCCAGACCCATTCCGACAAGATTGGCGATGAACAGTGCAACGAGTACTGTCGAACCAGTCAGCTTCGAGTTGAGTGTCGCGAAGTCTACATCCTCTTCGCGGATGGCTCGTACGATCTCCGGGAGAACATCAACGAGTCCCTTGTCTGGAGGTCCGTCCACATCGCTCTGCATGGGAATCAGATGTGGAGCCAGTTTGACCAGAATGCGTGCGAAGGCGGGATCGATTTGGCCACCATCAGATAGTATAGCTATCGCAGCAACTGCTGCTGCCGTGGCGGGTGGAGTGTGGCCCTGATCTGCCTTCACGTCGGTCGTCCGTGTTTCTTCCACCACTCGTGGTAGGTCCTCAACGAACAGCTGTTCGACTTGCTGAGCCGTGTCGACGGCGTCTCGCTCGAGAAAATCGCCGACAGAGTGGACCCGATCCTCATCACCGTCAGCCACGAACCGGGATAGCACCTCCATTAGGGGACCGTCGACCGAGCGATTGACGTCTGCCTTCGAATTCCCCGAGAGTTCGTCAGCGATACGTTCGAGCGATTGTGTCGTTTCCTCGGTGGCTCTCGAGGTTATTCGGCTTCGGACTACCTCGAGAAAGTGGTCGTTGAGGCGGCGTTCCTCTAAATCATACCGACGCAAGAAGTTCTCAAGTGCGCGGTCATCCGGTAACTCAAGGTCGTGATTCAGATCGTACTGTTCTAACAATCCATTCGCAAAGTACTCGATCGCATGAGCAGTGGGTTCGTTGGTGAATTGATCAATCAGCGTTTGAAGCTCAACGACTGCTTCTGTCCTCTTACTAACTTTGTCCTTCAAATAGGTAGTCGTTTTTTCTCGTAGCGACGATACTTGTTCGTGATTCTGAATCGATATTCCACATGAGAGGCGTTTTTTGATGGACATGGTTCATAGTATTCTTTAAGTTATTATTTTCCCCAGACACTACTATGGAGCACCACGTAAACGTGTGGGTTGGATACAATTGTCCCAAACCTCAATTCAACAAGTTACCACCCACGTCGATTAACTTGAAGACCATTGTACAGATGTGCGTAAGCACGTGCTCAAGACCGTTAACGGCCATCTTGACTGCTCTCCGCCCGT
>NZ_MEIH01000290.1:0-1724 GCF_001723155.1 Haladaptatus sp. W1 | reverse complement strand
CGAAGACCACCTCGATAAGAAGCCTGGTAACCTCTCCGGAGGCCAACAGCAACGCGTGGCCACTGGTCGTGCCATCGTTCGCGAACCCGAAGTGTTCCTGATGGACGAACCGCTGTCGAATCTCGACGCCAAACTGAAGATGCACATGCGAACCGAGTTACAGCGTATTCACGATGAACTCGGAACGACGACCGTCTACGTTACCCACGACCAGGAGGAAGCGATGACGATGTCCGACCGCATCGTTATCCTCGCTGACGGGCATATTCAACAGGTTGGAACGCCTGAAGAGATCTACAACAGTCCAGCGAACTTGTTCGTCGCTGACTTCATTGGGAGTCCGGCAATGAACTTCTTCGACGCGACTCTCGACGGTTCATTTCTTACTGGTGATGGCTTCGAGTACGGACTCTCGAGAACACGTGCGGATGAGGTCAGAGGGTCGACAACGACTGCTAATCTCGTCCTTGGCATTCGACCGGAAGATGCCCACATCGCAGACACACCCAGTGAGAATACGATCGAGGCGACCGTAGATGTCGTCGAACCCGTTGGAAGTGACAATTACATCTACGCTAACGTGGGGAGCCAAGAAGTTACGATTCGCGTCCCAGCAAGTGTGAAGCCCACGGTCGTGATATAATATATATTGAATTTAATGAAAACGATGTTCACCTGTTTGATGCTGACACGGGAGTGAACGTCTTTACCATTGAGGGACGTGCTGTCGACCGCACGGTCGAATCGACATCATAAATCCAGAGATGGAAGTTGGTTCTCTCACTCGACGTAAATCGAGTTTAGTTCGATAACGTTGGCAGCGCCTTTCACGAGCTCCGGAATTTCATTCTCGAACCGTTCACCTTGCATTCGACTTTTCGGTGCTGCGACGCTGATCGCCCCGTAATTCGAGTTGTCTGCACTAGAGACGGATGCCGCCACACACCGCATTCCTGGTTTCGCCTCCTCCATATCGACGGCGTACCCGCGTTCTCGTGTTGCTTCGAGTTCGGAGAGAAGATCGTCGACCTCGGTAATTGTCTGCTCGGTGACTGGTGCAAGTCCACGACGGTCGGCGATATCCCGGACCCGATCTTCGGGGAGTTCTGCGAGAATCGCCTTTCCGAGTGCACTATAGTGAAGTGGTTCACGGAGCCCCGTCTCGTGAGATGTTCGAATCGCTTCCTCACCGTGAGCTTTGTACAGGATGACGTTCCGATCGTGCTCCATGACGCTGAACAGTGCAAGTTCATCACTTTCGTTGGCGAGTTGTCCTCTTCGACAAGGTCGAAAATACCGGTATTGTATTTGACGCGTTTCCGATATCAAGGAATTTTAGGCTGTTTTGATACTCGTCGCCCTGTTTGACTACGTATTCTGCTTGTTCTAATTGAACGAGATATTCTACGACAGTGTCCTTGGACTTCTCGGTAGCCTCCGCAATTTCCGCAGGCGTTGCACTATCGAGCCGACTCAACGACTCGATGATTTCGAACGTCGGCTGTACCTGCTCCGTTTCCTTCGAAACGGAGTGATAGTTCCCATCTATCTTCCTGACGCGTCCGCGATTGGCGAGCGTGGCTAGATGGCGGTGAACTGCACTTTTCGAGATATCCATCGCTTCTGCGAGTTCGGTAACTCCAGCCTTTTCCAACCTCGTCGAGACGATCGAGAATCGCATAAACTGGTTACCGTTGTGACTGTGACTGCTGGCCGATGTCGAG
>NZ_MEIH01000289.1:0-6243 GCF_001723155.1 Haladaptatus sp. W1 | reverse complement strand
GAACCAAGCCGCGGTACTCCGACGCCGGAATAAACCGACGACTCCGTTTCGAATCGTTCAGCTACGCCATCCGACAGCTATGACGACTCGAACGGTTCGACTCCCCGACGGCACCCGATTAGCGACCGACGTTTACTAGATGGGGAATGGACGGTTGCGATAGGAAATCGGCAGTTCCCCGGCGTACTCCCACGGTGGAGAGTCGATTACCTTGCGACATGTTGTCAACCGGTGGTGTGGGCAAGTGGCCGTTTGCAACTCGAAACTGTTCGTTAGTTCGACAGGGCCGTCCCCTCGCCGCGACCCGAAGCGTCAGCGTTAACGCCCGCTTCCGGTAACGATGACGTATGGAAGTGCCTTGCGTGCGCGTCGAACGGGAAGAGGGGGAAGCGGCGCGCCGCGAACTCGCCGAGTCGGATTTGATTGTGGACGAGGTGGAGATCGTCGTCGAAGACGGGTGGTTGTACATCCCCGTCACCGACCCAGACGCGATTCCACCGACGTTCGAGGTCGTCACCCGCGACCTCCCGACGCGGACGACACAGCAGATGCCCGCCGACATCCTCGGCTTCGAACCGAGTTACGAGCGACTGGGTGAAATCGTCCTCATCGACGAGGACGACCCCGAACTGGCGACCGAAGTCGCCGACGCAGTAGTCACCTCGGCCCTCCCGGTCGAGACGGTGCTCAACCGCGCATCGAAGGTCAAAGGTGAGACTCGCGTGCGCGACTGGGACGTGCTGGCCGGGAACGGAACCGAAACCGTCCACCGAGAGTACGGTTGTGAGTTCCTCTTGGACGTCGCGCGGGTCTACTTCTCCCCCCGACTCGCAACGGAGCGCCACCGCGTCGCGGAGCAGGTGAAACCGGACGAACGCGCCTTCGACATGTTCGCGGGCGTGGGGCCGTTCGTGATTCCGTTCGCAAAGCGCGGCGCGACGGTCGTCGGCGCGGACGTGAACGATGTGGCAATCGACTACCTCAACGAGAACGCCCGCCGGAACGGGGTCGAAGACCGCGTGACGGCGATTTGCGGCGACGTTCGGGAGACGGCGACGGAGTACGAGAACTGGGCCGACCGCCTCGTCATGAACCTCCCGCACAGCGCGGACGAGTTCCTCGACACCGCCGTCTCCCTCGCGGGCGACGAGTGCGTCATCCACTACTACGACATTCAACACGAGGACGACCCGTTCGGTCCCGGAGAAGCGGCGATTCGCGCGGCGGCGGAACCGGAGTACGACGTTTCGGTCGAAACGCAGCAGACGGTGCGGTCCTACGCGCCGCACGAACTCAACGTCTGTCTGGACGTTCGATTGACGCGGTAGTTCGTGATGAATTAACGCCGGTGCCCGCGGCCATTTCGCAACCCTTATGCACTCCGTGGTGTCTACGTTGTAATGCAGTTGGAAGCCCCATGCCGGTGTCCGACAGAGCGTAGCGACGTCGAGCTCGGGACACGAGCATACGCGAGCGTGCCGGTGTAGCTCAGACTGGCTAGAGCGATTCCTTCGTAAGGAATAGGCCGAGGGTTCAAATCCCTCCACCGGCTTCCTTTTCGAAAAACTTCACGACGAGCGAAGCGGATTCGTGGTGAGTTTGAATCAGTGAGTGAAGCGAACGAATGAGCGGAACGACCGTGAGCCGTGGGCGACCCCACTAACTCTTCGACGTCACCCGATTTCCAGTTCACAGAACGAGAGGTTCCAACTTCCTTCCTCGGCCAATCGACGACCGTTGACGGTCCAGTCTCCACCCGACCCGCCGATGGGCCGCGCCGAGAACCAGTACTCCGAGGTCAATCGGGAGAGGGGGAAACGGTCGCTCGGCAGAAATCCGTGGTCGGCGAGGAGCGACCGCGGAAGCGTGGTTCCCGCGGCGACGATTACGTCGGCGTCCCGGTGTTCGTCGATGATTCGCCCGAGGAGCGCGGAGAGCGCCCGTTCCCGTGCGGTTCCGCCCGCGACCGGAAGCACATCCGAGAGGTGGACGATAGTTTGGTCCGTTTTTCGTTGTTCGCCAACGACCATGGCGACGGGGCCGTACTCGCCGCGATATACGTAGGTCGTGTACTCGTAGCGAGGGTTCAGGAATCGCCACGCGAGGAACGTCTCGTCGCGGACGGCGTGGGCGCTCGCGGTGCGTTGTGTGGCGGCGATGTCGGCGAGCATGGCCGGACGGAGATCGTCGTAGCGGTCGATGACGGAATCCGGGGCTCTCGACGTCATCCGGTCGCGCCCCGCGAGATAGCCTCGAATCGCGGGGAGTGCGGCGCTCGCAACCGGCGAATCGCTCAGCGCCTGCGGGTTCTGCACGCGGTAATGTTCGGTGAAGTTCGTCAGAACGCCGTCTCGGAGCGAGAGCTTGTCCGCCAACTTCTCCAGTCCGGCCTTCACCGCCTCGTTCGGGAATCCGACGACGATGGATGGCTCCCGCGGGCCGTAGTAGTCGTAGACGTGTTTCGCCATGCGGGTGAACAGCCCCTGTCGGCGATGGTCGGGGTGGACCATCGGGTCCACCTGCACGAGCGCGAGTTTGCGCGTTCCGGCGACGGAGAGCGGAATCGGGATGCTCGGGCGTGCACCCACGACCTTGCCGTCGCGCTCCGCGACGCAAATCGGGACGTGTGACAGGTAGGGGTTGTCGCCGAACTTCCAGTCGAACCAATCGCCGCGCCCGCGGCGGTCGCCGAACACGGTTTCGTACAGCGCCAGCACACCCGCTCGGTCGTCGGGGTCGTACTGCCGGACGACGTACGACCCGCTCTCTCTCGCGTCGGGGTCTGCCATCTCGTCGGCCATCGGGGAGTGGACGACTGCGGCCGACGTAAATCGGGACGGTCGTTCACTCGCGTAGGCGGACGCTTCGCTCACGTGACCGTGGTACGGAACTCCTGCTTTCTCGGAAGAGGTGGCGTAAGTCGTCCGTTTGCTGGGGGTTCCGGTGAACGATACTCGGTACTTTTCCCGACGTGTCGCGGGCGTGTTCGCATGGAAGCCGACTCGTTTTCGGTCGCGGCACGGTCGGGGAACGTCGCGCGACTGTACGACGAAACCGCGGAGTGTCACGCCGAGAAACTCGCGCTTGAAACGGACGGGAAACGGTACACGCACGCCGAACTCCGGGACCGGTCCGCTCGATTTGCGGGCGGATTGCAGGCCCTCGGGCTCCGTCCGGGCGACCGAATCGCGCTCTTTCTCCCCAACTGCCCCGAGTTCGTTATCGCGGCCCTCGGTGCGCTCAAAGCGGGGACGCCGTTCGTCCCGATGAACCCGCAGTATCGAACCCGAGAAGTCGCCTATCGTCTGGGTGACAGCGACGCCAAGGCCGTCGTGGTGGACGGATCGCTCCGCGAGACGGCCGCGGACGCGATACGGGGGGTCGAAACGGACCCGGTGGTCATCGGCCGCGGGGATTGGGATGGTGAGGACGGAGACGGAATTGCGGACGCGGACCGCATGTTCGCGGACGTGGACGGCGAGCCGTTCGTCGCCGAACGAACCGACGGCGACGTCGCCATGCAACCGTACACCAGCGGTACGACGGGGGCCCCGAAGGGCGTCCTGCTCACCCACCGGAACCTCCGAGCGCAGTCGTTCATGGGGTTCGAGCGAACCGCCCTCGACGCCGACGAGGAGCGGTTTCTGTCGGTTCTCCCCCTGTCGCACATCGCCGGGTTCGTCAACCGGACGTGGCAGCCCCTCGTTCGCGGAGCGAGCGTCTTCCTCCGCGATTCCGAGTCGTGGGACCCCGAGGCGGCCATGGCGACCATCGAGTCGAAGCGAATCACGAAGTTCGGCGCGGTCGCCGCGATGTACGTGGATATCGTCGAACACGACTCCTTCGGCGAGTACGACCTATCGAGTCTGGCGGAGTCGATGGAAGGCGGCGCGACCATGCCGAAACCGGTACAGGAGACGTTCGAGAACGGCGTCGGGGTCGAACTGTTCGAAGCCTACGGGCTGACCGAGACGGGCGGCGGCACGCACGCCGGAATCAACGCGACGTTCGGGCCGCGTCCGGGCACCATCGGGCAACCGTTTCGCGCGACGGACTGTACGGTCGTGGACGAGGACGGCGAGACCGTCTCGCCCGGAGAGGCGGGCGAACTACTCGTTCGCGGCCCGCACGTCATGAAGGGCTACCACGAGCGACCGGAGGCGACCGACGCGGCGTTCACCGACGACGGGTACTTCAAAACCGGCGACATCGTGCGCCGCGACGAGGACAACTACTACGAGGTTCTCGGGCGGAAATCCGACGTCATCGTCACCGCGGGCTACAACGTCTATCCGGGAGAAGTGGAGGAAGTACTCTACGACCATCCCGACGTCGCGGAGGCGGCAGTCGTCGGAAAACACGACGACCGCCGCGGCGAAACCGTCGCAGCCTACGTGGTTCCGGCGACCGGCGTGTCTCCCAACGCCGACCGACTGCGCGAGTACTGCCTGGAGACGATGGCGGCGTACAAACACCCGCGCGAAATCGAGTTCGTCCGAACCCTCCCGCGAACGACGAGCGGGAAGGTCCAGCGGTTCGAGCTCGGCGGACGAGCGGACGACTGATGCGGCGTTGCGGTCGCCGAGAGGGGCAAACGGGCGTCTATCGACCGTGGAAGATGCGCTCCGATCTGCAGACGTCCCCTATTTTTCGGTAGGCCGACCTTACAATCGGTCGCGGAAATTACAGCGAACAAGTATATGATTTTGTTATATTTTACTCGTTCAGACCACATTAGAACCGAGAAGGAACGATTGGGTCGGATCTCGAGCATTATTTCACAGTTTGATTTATGTCAATGAACTGCGCGTAATCGGCAGAACTATCCGCTCCCCTTTTTCTCGTTGCCGTCGAGGGGTCAGACACCATGAGAGTAGCAGCACGGAGACTTCTCGCACCCCTGTTGATAGCCGCCCTCCTCGTCAGCACCAGTGCGGGCGTCGCGCTCGCGGCCGGGAACGCCTCGGATAGCAACGTCACGAAACTCGGCAGTCAAGACATCACCATCAGCGACGCGACCGTCACCATCTCGGATACGGACATCGCCGGACCCGGATTCCCGAATCTCACCATCGACCACCAGCGGTACACGCTCGACTCCTCGACGATGACCATCGACGGTCTCCACGTCTCGTTCAACGGGCAGACCTACGAGATATGCCACGTCGACATCACGCTGAAGAACCTCGGCGTGACGCTCGACAACGTTCGAATCTCGGACAGCAACTGAGCGGTGAGCGAAACTCCGCTTTTTTCGGACGCGTGTTACCCCGCCGAGCCGTTTTCCGCCGTCGAATTCCGGAGCCACTGTCGGTACTCGTCCTTGGGGAGCACGCGGACCTCGGTCCGCATCCGCGCGTGGCCCGTGCCACAGAACTCGGCGCAGTAGCCGCGGTACGTTCCGGGTTCGAAAACGCGCGTGTGGATGACGGTGGTTCGCTTGGGGAACACGTCCTGTTTGACCCCGAGTTGCGGGACGAACAGCGAGTGAATCACGTCCGCGGAGGTCATCCGAACGTAGACGTCGGTGTTCGCCGGGAGAACGAGTTCGTCGCGTGTCGTGACGTTCGTCCCCGGATAGCTGAACTGCCACCCCCACTGGTAGGCGAGTCCGCGGACCGTCACCGAGTCCGTCGAGTTCGCGGCGTCCGCGAGTCCCATCCTCGCGCCGCCCGTTCCAGCGCCGCCCGACCCGCCGCCCGTCGGTTGCGTCGGCGTGATGTACGGATTCGTCAGCACGGTGAACGCCGCGACGCCGACGAACAGCAGGATGATCGCAGTTGCGATGGTCCACGTGATTTCGAGCGGCGGGTCCTCCGCCGTCGGTAACGGGTCGTCGTTGTTCCGGAACTTGAACACCGCGTAGACCAGGATTATTTCGACGAAGAGCGTCAACGGTAGCGCTACGTACGCGAGCTGGTAGTTCAGCGAGTCGATGAGTCGTTTGTTGACCGACTGCGCGGCCGCTGGTTGGACGGCGGCGATTCCGACGACGAACAGGCACACCAGCGTCCCCCACCGAGATGCCCCCCTGCGGCGAAGTCGCATCGTTCCCGAGTCAACAGACGTGCGGATATAACTATCGTGCGCTCGGTGAACTGTGTTTCATGTGTCAATTCTGTCGGACAGGAGGCGGCCTGCGGCTTTATCACGGTTGCCATTGACACGAGTGAGTATGCACGGGGGGAGGGGGACCAGCGAAGGCCATCGAGAGGTGGTCCCACGATGAATCGGGCGATAGTC
>NZ_MEIH01000288.1:0-1568 GCF_001723155.1 Haladaptatus sp. W1 | reverse complement strand
AGCATCGCTACGATAACGGCAATCGCCCAGTCGATAGTGAGGTCCAAGCGGTCCAACCGAGTGGACATCTGTGAGACTTCGCCCCGATAGTAGTGGGGCATCAACGAGAGGAAATCGGAACTCTCCTCTGCTGCCTTCGTCGCCACCTCACGGGCATGACGTTGCTCCGGGTCGAACTCCTCGTCTTCACGGTCCCCCATACGAATGAGTTGGAGATACGCGGATAACTATCGCTCGGTAGGCATGACGGGTACCACGTATTGAACAGCGCACTCCCTGCTTTTCGGGAGCGTATGGAGCAAGTTCTTCCGCAACGAGCGCCGCCGTGCGAACCGCGAACAGGAGCCGATAGTTTCCCGTTCAGTGGTTACCGGACGAGTTCGGGCCGTAAATCAGAGTTCACGAGCGGCCCGTTCCCCTTCGTGAATAGCCTCTTTGATGGTTCTCGGGGCAACCGCATCCCCGACGACGCGAACCTCCGATACCACATCCGACAGTGCAGCTTCGAGGCCGTCGTTCGACCGGTGAAATCCCGCGAGAACGATGCCGTCGAGGTCGGATAGTTCGACCGCTTTACCTTGTGTTTGGAGTGTCACCGTCGGCCAGTCGATGCGGTCGACGGTTGCAAACGTATGCAGTTCGACCGGGTTTTCCATCCCGAAGAGATCGCGATGAAGTTTCGCCTTCGTCGGGCCGGTGAGTTCACCACCCGGGTCACCTCCCGGTTGTGCGAAATGCACCGTCCGCCCTTCTTCAGCGAGGAACTTCGCGGTGCCAACGCCCTTCCAGTGGTGCTCCCCGTCATCGATAACGAGAACTCGGTCTCCGGGGTCCTCGTACGTCGTTCCACTCGGACCAACCGCTTCTGACAATACCTGTGTGCTTGTCATCACTCGGGCATCGTCCCATCCCGGAACGTCTTCGGCACGAATTCCGAGGCCGTGATACCCCCGCGGGAACGTCGGCTGTGAGGACCCGGTCGCTACGATGACCGTGTCCGGGGCCGCTCGTTCGACGAACTCGGTCGTCACCTCGACGCCGGTCCTGACATCGACGTTCTCCCGGTCAAGCGCTTCACGGAGCCAGAGGATGGGTTTCTCGAACTCGGCCTTGTTCGGAATCTCCTTCGCGAATCGAACCTGTCCCCCGAGCGTCTCGTCCCGTTCACACAGGGTAACCTGATGACCAACACGGGCGGCGACCTCCGCGGCCTTCATTCCGGCCGGGCCACCCCCGACCACGAAGACGTCCTTCGGATCGGTCGTTTTCGTGAGCGTCCCGACGCCGAGTTCGGCTTCGAACCCCGTCGCCGGATTCAGCACACACCGGCAGGCCGCACCGTCGTAGATGCGCTGAATACAGCCTTGGTTACACCCCATACACTCGATGAGTTCGTCGAGACGGCCCTCCTGGGCTTTGCGTGCGATGTGAGGGTCGGCGATGTGACCTCGCGTCATCGAGATGATATCCGCAGCACCTTCCTGGAGAATCTGGTCCGCTCGACGCGGATCGGTGATTCGTCCCGTCGTGGCAACGGTCATTCCCGGATTTACTTCGTCGACGGCGGT
>NZ_MEIH01000287.1:0-22350 GCF_001723155.1 Haladaptatus sp. W1 | reverse complement strand
GCTTCATTGACGAAGATTGGGTCATCCCGAGTGAATTCCTTCAACCCCATTGTTTCTGATATGAGACCATGATAGTATAGTATATAAAACCCAGCGTTCACGAGCATCATGAGCTTCACCAGCTTCACGAGCCATGGTTCTATTTAAATACAGTCCCTCTCCGATTTTCACGAGAAGACTTCCACGAACTACTGGGGTGCTGCTACAGGGATCAGTCACCCCCGTCTATTGGTTGGAGACGATTCGATGAGTAGCCATAGTAACCGCCTTGGGAAAGAGAAAGATTTAACTATCTAATTGTTATATTAGTCCGTAGTGGATCTAGACTAGCGGGATGTGGACTAACGAACCAAGCGTTTTCACCGGCGTCGGACATTCTCAAGAGAGAGCTCGTGAAAAGTGGTGTGTGGGTGTCTCAATTCACCATGCGACTTAGTAGCATGGGCTCGTGAAAATCGGAGTGTCAGACGTACCGCCATCTGCCAAATTCGATTACAAGTGTTAGTATCTCTCTGGGTTAGTACTTCATACTAACATCGTTGTATTGCTCAATCTTGTTGCGCTCGTCACGTATACAGAATTCCTCGAAGGACAACCCGGAGTTGATAATCTTCTTTCCTCGTCCCTTGGTGGGTTTTCTGGTTGGTGCTGCTACGGTCAGTCAACTGAGTGTGCCAGTCATCGTGTGTTAGTGTTCGGGCCTGTGGGTCCACGAGGGCGCGGGTCCGTATAACCGCTCCTCAGTATCGTCAGCGTATGGCATTTTCTCGGGTGCTTCGAGAAGTTCGAGATACAATCCCCACTCCACTCGACAAAATATGTAGGTCAAGCCCTCCGTTGGCCCGCTGTCGTTCGTCTGCGGACCATCAAGCATCGTGACGTCGTCTCGTTCTCCCAATCCATCTATTGCTACGTCGATATCCTCTACCTGGAGGCCGAGATGCGTCGCTCCAATATCGGAGTTTTTCGGTGGTATATCGTCTTGGTCGGGAGTGTCCCACTCAAACAACTCTAGATTCATCGTTGGACCGCATCGCAACATTGCAAGCGAGGCTGTCGCATCAGGATGCACATCCAATCGTCGCTCCATCGAATCACCATCGGAATCTCCGAACGGTCCTTTCCGATAGAGCAAGTCACACCCAATCGCATCAACGAAGAAATCAACTGCCTCATCGAGATCAGGAACGGTGATTCCAACGTGATGGACGTTTTGTGCCGTCAACGGATGGTCGTTTGTCATAGTATGTGTCTCAGATGGTGGTGTGCATAGATTACTTTCGAAGGAGAACGATCCCGTCACCGACTGCATTCACTGGCTCTGCGAGGAGGACATCGAAGCCAACGCTTTGGGCATGGTCGACGAGCCATTTCATACTGATTAAGTATTCATCATCACGAGTGAGGACATTATCACCGGCTTCTAACTCGGACACACCCGTTCGTGGCGAAAAACCGAGGATTTCGACCCGAAATGAATTTTCGCCCGACGCGTCGCGGTACCGTTCTCGACGTATCCGCCGGTAGCGCAACCCGCCGACGAGGGCGAGGACGTGGTGCGCGTCGTCCACGGACCACCGTGGTTGCGGTACAGGACGGCTTCCCGGAGCGATGGCGCGCGAATCGAGGGAGCGTTCGCTACCGAATCGGAGCATAACAAGACACCCCCACGTTCGGCGACTGCAGAAAAAGGAGACGGACTATTCCACGTAGTCGATGTCTTCCGTCTGCTGTTGCTTCGCCTGCGCTTGTTCGGCTTCGTTACTGCCGTAAATCTGGGGCGACTGCACGCCCGTGACGACGATCATGGTGCGCATCGTGCCGTCGAGGTCCTCGTCGATGGAGGTCCCCCAGATGATGCGGGCGTCGGGGTCGATGCGGTCGTAGATCTGCTCAACCACGCCCTCGGCTTCTTCGATGGACATGTCGTTGCCACCGGTGACGTTGACGAGCGCGGATTTCGCGCCGCTGATGTCCACGTCGAGGAGGGGGGAGCGGAGGGCGCTCTTCACGGAGTCCTGTGCCTTCTGGTCGGAGTCGCTCTCGCCGAGGCCGATCATGGCGACGCCGCCCTTCTCCATGACGGTGCGAACGTCGGCGAAGTCGAGGTTGACGAGGCCGGGCTTCGTGATGAGTTCCGTGATGCCCTTCACGGAGCGCATGAGCACTTCGTCGGCGACCTTGAACGCCTGTTTGACGGGGAGTTTGCCGACGGAATCGAGCAGGCGGTCGTTCGGGACGACGATAACCGTATCGCTCACGTCGCGGAGGCGTTCCAATCCGGCTTCCGCGTTCGTGCGCCGGACCTCACCTTCCGCCGTGAACGGCGTCGTGACGATGGCGATGGTGAGCGCACCCGCCTCGCGGGCGGCCTTGGCGACCACGGGGGCGCTTCCGGTGCCGGTGCCGCCGCCGAGACCGGCGGTGACGAACACCATGTCCGAGCCCTGAATCGCGTCGTATATCTCGTCCTGACTTTCGAGCGCGGCCTCCTCGCCGACCTGCGGGAGCGACCCGGCACCGCGCCCGCTGGTCTTCTGTTCTCCCATCAGAATCTTCGTGTCGGCCTCGATCTCGACGAGGTGCTGAACGTCGGTGTTCGCGGCGACCAGTGACGCGCCGTGAATCCCCTCTTCGGCCATTCGATTGACCGTGTTCCCCCCACCACCGCCGCACCCGACGACGGTGATGTTCGTTTGGAGTTCTTTGAGAACGTCCTGCAGTTCCTCGTCGGTCATCGTCCCCGACAGGCCGGTGTCCTGCGAGGCACCTCCGATTTGCGACTGGGGGGCACTCTGTTGTTGCCCTTCCGCCTCCTCAATAGCGTCTTCGACGATGGAATCCATCCTTGAACCGTGCTTTACAAACGCAGATTAATTATCTTTCCCCTCTGGCTGACGGATGTCTGACTCCTGTCACCATATCTCATAAAAAGTATTATATAAGAGAAAGATTCGACGGAAATTATCTCACGGGGAAGACATGTGTTCGTTCGGTTTGGACCTCTTCGGGCGGAATCGTTCGCCCGTCCACCGTCACCGCGACCCCGGAGGAGAGTTTGCCGAAGGCGGGACCCTCCGACACGCCGAACGTGCGCGCCTTCTCGGGGTCGAACGAGACCTCGCGCACGACGATTTCGTCCTCCCGGCGTTCGACGGCTGCGTACTTCCGTTCGAGCAGTTCGACCAGTTCGTCGATGATGGCGTCGTAGTCGGCCGGTTCGCGGACCGCCGCGCGTCCGCAAACCAACGTCCCGCCTTCGGTCGTCTCGAACGCCACCGTTCGCTCGGCGACGACATCGAACACGGCCTCCCGGTCCACGCCCGCCGCGGCCGCGAGCAACTCCTCGGGGAACGTCCGGAGGGAGAACGTCCACTCGTCCGGGTTCGACGATATGTCGCTCGCCCGGTCGCCGAACCGAAGTCCGGACTCGACCGTCGAGAGTTCGGATTCCAGTTCCTCGGCGAGCACGAGGGAAACGCCGGACACCTCGCGGACCCACGTCTCGCTCACCACCCGATAGCCCAGGTCGTCGATGACCGCGGCGAGGTCCGTCGTGTCGCCTTCACAGACCGCGTACTCGGCCCCGCTCCGCTCGAACGCCTGTCGAATCACGTCGGGGTGCGCCTCGGGAAGCCCGAGCGTTTCGAGGTTCCAGTCGGACGCGATGTGGCCCACCGCCCAGTCAGTCTCCCGGACGATGCGCTCGAACCGCGGGACGTAGTGGCCGCCTCCGAACCCGACGAGTTGGCGTTCGCGGTGAGGTGAGACGCCGCGAAGGTCGAGGATGGCGCGGGCGACGGCCCGCGCTGCCTCGGGGTCGCCCCACTGTTCGTCGTCGCTACCGAGTTCGACGAACATCGAGGGAACGCCCACCTCGCTCGGGCCGTGGTGGGTACACTCCATTCCGACCTCGTACTCCTCGGGCGCGTGTTCGTCGAACGCCCGGAGCAAGCGCGCGTGGGCGTTCGGGCAAGTCTCGGCGAGCGTCCTGTCCTCGCCGCCGTACTCCGCCGGGCCGAAGTTCCCGGTGAAGTGGGCGGTCAGTAGCGGCCCGGTGTCGCCCGAGTGCCGCGAGGCGAACACGAGCACGTCGGGGTCGGAGAACGCCTCGGCGACGTTCTCGATGTCGAGGTGGAGGGCGTCGAACTCCCGCAGTTCGAAGCCGTCCGTCCGGTAGTACTCCCCGCCGCCTTCGGCGTCGGGTCGGGTTTCGTCTTCGTGTGAACTCCACTCCGCCTCGGAGAGAAGGAACTCGCCGATGTGTTCGGAGGCGTAGTCGGCCCGGCTGACGACGACGGCAATCACGGACACATCTCGGACCGGACGGCGAAAAAGTCCGTCGAATCCCGGAAACGATTAAGCACTGGGCCGAAGTGTGTTACCGTATGAACGTTCTAGTTCCAGTTGACGGGTCCGATTGCAGCATGCGCGCGCTCGATTTCGGAATCGAGTTTGCGAACCGTTACGACGCGGATATCGACGTCGTTCATTTCACCGACGTGAAGGGAGAAGATACCGAATCGCTGATAAATCGAGTGCGATCCGAGCTCGAAGACGCCGACATCGAGAGCGGTACCAGCGTCGCGGTGGACGTCCATCTGGCGGACTTCAAGGCGTCGAACCGCATCGGCAAGAACATCAACGAGATGGTCGAGTCGGAGGGCTACGACCACGTCGTCATGGGACACCACGGCACCGGACGCGTCGGGTCGTTCATCCTCGGCAGCGCGGCGAAAACGGTGCTGGAATCGGGTGACGTTCCCGTGACGACCGTTCCGTGACCGTTCCCGACGGGATGAAAACATCTCCGCAACCAGATAGAACCGCTTAATTAGGGTGCTTTTGAAGATGCCCGTAGTATGAACCCGATACCGACTGTCCCACTGGCGATTTTGCCACCAGTGTGGGAAAACTCGTTACTGCTTCTCGCATCGTTCCTTCTCCTCCTCCTCGGCGCGGAAGTGTTCACGAACGCCGTCGAGTGGCTGGGCCACCGCCTCGGCGTGAGCGAAAGCGCGACCGGCAGCATCCTCGCCGCGGTCGGTACCGCGCTTCCCGAGACGACGATTCCGATAATCGCTATCTTCGGGAGCGGCGGCGGGACGAAAGCCGCGGAAGAGGTCGGCGTGGGGGCGATTCTGGGCGCGCCGTTCATGCTCGCCACCATCGCCATGTTCCTCGTCGGCACGAGCGTCCTCTACTTCAGGACGCGCCGTTCGAACGGCCAGAAGATGCACTTCAACAACAAATCCACCCGCCGAGACCTCTCTTTCTTCCTCGTCGGCTACACGCTCGCGTTCAGCGCCGCGCTGATTCACAGCGATACTATCTCCCACGGCATCGCCGCGCTGCTCGTCCTGCTCTACCTGTTCTACCTCTACCGCTCGCTCAAGAGCGGGGAACTGGTCGAAGGGGAGGAGCTGGACGACCTCCACCTCGGACTGATGATAGAGGGGTTGGTTCCCGGCATGAGCGCGGACGACAACCACTCCGGCGACCCGCACTCGATTCTGGTGGCGGTTCAGACGCTCGTCGCGCTCGGCCTCATCATCGGCGGCGCGCAGGTGTTCGTCTCCCAGACCCAGTGGGTCTCCGAGGAGGTGCTCGGCATCCCGACGGCCATCGTCGCCCTCCTCATCGCGCCGCTCGCCACCGAACTCCCCGAGAAGTTCAACAGCATCATCTGGATTTCCCGCGACAAGGACACCCTCGCGCTCGGCAACATCTCCGGCGCGATGGCGTTTCAGGGTACGCTCCCGGTCACGCTCGGTATCATGTTCACCTCGTGGGACCTCTCGTTCCAGTGGGGAACCGCGGGCTTCCTGAACGGCCTGTCGGCCATCCTCGCCATCATCAGCGGGTGCGTGCTGTACTTCCGCGCGCGTCGCATCAACGGCACCAAGATGACGGCGCGCCCGTTCCTCATCGGCGGCCTGTTCTATCTCATCTTCCTCGCGGTGGTCGTCTACCACGTCGTCGTCCTCAACGTCGGCGGTATTTCGGGTCACTGACGGCGCTTGCTGGATGGTGTGTCTTTAATTGACCACCGTCGAAATCACAGCGTATGTCGCTTCCAGTGGCCGGTGCAATGCGGCCCCTCTTGTTGTCGAAATCGTCCACCAAAGGACTGTTACTGCTCGCATCGTTCGGCTTTCTTCTCGTTGGTGCGGAAGTGTTCACGAACGGGGTCGAATGGCTCGGTCATCGCCTCGGCATCTCGGAGAGCGCGACCGGTAGCATCCTCGCCGCGATGGGGACCGCGCTCCCCGAAACGACGATTCCCGTCATCGCCATCCTGAAGGGCGGGTCGGCAGCCTCCGATATCGGCGTGGGGGCGATTCTGGGCGCGCCGTTCATGCTCGCCACCATCGCCATGTTCCTCGTCGGCGCGAGCGTCTACTACTTCGCCGACCGCCGCGCGAACGCCACCGACCTTCATTTCAACGAGGGCGCGACGACGCGCGACCTCTCCTTCTTCCTCGTCGGCTACACGCTCGCGTTCGGTGCCGCGCTCATCCCGGACGGCACGACCGTCGCCGCGGTGCCGATTCGGGTCGTCATCGCCGCCTTCCTCGTGGTTCTCTATCTCGCCTATCTGTACCTGTCGCTCCGGGCGGGTGAACTGGCCGACAGCGACGACATGGACGACCTCCACATCGGACTCGCCATCGAGGGGGTGCTCGAACGAGTCGGCATCGACCCGTCGGCCGACCACAGCTCCGACCCGCATTTCGTGCTCACGGCCCTCCAGACGCTCATCGCGCTCGGCTTCATCGTGTACGGTGCGCACCTGTTCGTGGACCAAGTGGAGTGGATGTCGAGCGAAGTCGGCATCCCGTACGCCATCGTCGCGCTCATCATCGCTCCGGTGGCGACGGAACTGCCGGAGGCGTTCAACAGCGTCATCTGGCTCTCGCGGGACAAGGACACCCTCGCGCTCAACAACATCACGGGTGCGATGGCGTTCCAAGGGACGCTCCCCGTCACCCTCGGCATCCTGTTCACGCCGTGGAATCTCAGCCTCGCGTGGGGAACCGCGGGCTTCCTGAACGCGATTTCCGTGCTCTTCGCCATCGTCGCCGGGTGCATCGTTCTCTTCCGCGCGCGTCGCGTCGGCGAGGACGACTTCAACCCGACGCCGTTCCTCGGAAGCGGCGTCTTCTACGTCCTCTTCATCGCGCTCGCCGTCTACTTCGTCACGCTCGGTGTCTGACCCGTCGATTAAGTCCCCCCGCTCCCTTCTTCCGCCATGGACGTATACGGACTCCTCGGCAATCCGGTGGGACACTCGCTCTCCCCGCCGATGCACGAGGTCGCCTACGACGAACTGGACATGGACGCCCGCTACGTCACCTTCGAACCCGAGGCCATCGGCCCGGCAATCGAGGGGGCGAACGCCCTCGGCATCAGCGGGCTGAACGTCACGATTCCGTTCAAGGAGGACGCCCTCTCGCACGTCGAACCGGATTCCCTCGCGGAACGCATCGGTGCGGTGAACACGGTCGATTTCTCCGGCTCCGACGATTCCGTCCCGACCGGTCACAACACGGACGCCGAGGGCGCGCGTCGGGCGTTCGAACGCCACGGCGTGTCCCGCGACGGAGCGTCCGCCGTCGTCGTCGGTGCGGGCGGCGCGGCGCGCGCGATTGCCTTCATGCTGGCCGACGATGGCGCGACGGTCGAAATCGCCAATCGAACCGTCTCCCGCGCGGAATCCCTCGCGGCGGACGTGGACGGTACGAGCGCGCACGGCTTGGACGAACTCCCAGGCCTCGTGTCGGGGGCGGACGTGCTGGTCAACGCGACGAGCGTGGGGATGGAATCCGACGAATCGCCCGTTCCGGCGGCCGCGCTCCACGGCGACCTCGCGGTAATGGATGCGGTGTACAGCCCGCTCGACACGCGACTGCTCCGCGAGGCGTCCGCGAGCGGCGCGACGACAATCGACGGTGCGTGGATGCTTCTGTTTCAAGGAGTCGCCGCATTTGAACTATGGACGGGGAGAGATGCACCCGTCGAGCGGATGGACGCCACCTTGCGAAGACGCCTTTAAGTGAAGGGACTTTGTACTATCCCACAATGGGGCTTATCACACGGCTGAAATCGTTGCTCGGTCTTGGCGATGAGCGGTCGAAGACGCGCAATCGTGACAACGGTGTGACGATAGAGCGCGAGCCGACCGAGACGAGAGCACAGCCCAACGTGGAATCGGAGAAAGCAGTGAAAATGGCGGACGAGACCCCGAGCGAAGACACGAGCGTTTCCACCGAGGAGCTCGTCGACGAGGGGAAACCAACCGATCACATAG
Source organism: Haladaptatus sp. W1 (assembly GCF_001723155.1). NCBI lineage: Archaea > Methanobacteriati > Methanobacteriota > Halobacteria > Halobacteriales > Haladaptataceae > Haladaptatus > Haladaptatus sp. W1. The sequence goes on along the minus strand of NZ_MEIH01000287.1, from coordinate 14,039 downwards.
AAGAAGCCGAGCCGGACACGGCGGCCGAACCCGCGGAAGCGACCGGACCGAGCGCCGACGCGAGCCAACCGGCGCAGACGGAGGCGACCGAGCCGGAAGCCGAACCGGACGAGGAACCCGAACCCGAGGCGGAAGCGCCGGAAGCGGAAAGAGAAGGAGAAGTGTCGGAAGAAGAGCCGGAAGGAGAAGTCGAAGCGGAACCGGAGGAAACCGAAGTCGCAAAGGAGGAACTCGAAGCTGCGGAGGAAGAATCCGAAGCCGCGGCGGAGGAACCCGAAGCTGCGGAGGAAGAGTCCACCGACGCCCGGCCGCTCGAAGACGTGAAGGGAATCGGCCCGGCCTACGCGGAGCGACTGCAGAACGCGGGCGTCGAAAACACGGCGGAGTTGGCGGTCGCCGACCCCGCGGAAATCGCCCGCGAGACCGACCTCTCGACGAAGCGAATCGAGGGGTGGATAGACCGCGCGAAGTCGATGTGACGACCCGTTTGAAAAAGCTCAAACGTCTTCATCGGCAACCTCCGGCCGATGGACGAGAACCGCCGAATCGCCGCCGTCAAGGAGATACCCGACGACACGACGTTTCTGTTCACGATTCGAAACGGCTTCGACGAGGAGGAGGCCGTGCTGGTCGAAGCCGACGACGACATCCGAGCGTGGAAGAACTACTGCCAGCACTGGACCGACGTGCGCCTCGACAAGGGCGACGGCGCGAGCATGCGCGACGGCGAACTCGTCTGTGGCAAACACGGCGCGCTGTTCGAATCGGACTCCGGCGTCTGCACCTACGGCCCGTGTGAAGGCGCGGTTCTCGACGAAGTTGACGTGACGGTCGAAGACGGTGCGGTCTACCTCACAGACCCCGATTACGAGTTCGTCCAACAGGGGTCGTCCATCGAGTACGACCTCTCCTCGAACCGCTCGCTCGGATTCGAATAGCGACGCTACCGGCGCGGGAGCGTCGTCTCGTCGGAATCACGAGCGTTCGTCCACCGTTTACGGCTCCCGAATCACGAACGTCGGTTCGTCCACTGCCTCGCTCTTGCACTCGGGACATCGTGATGGTCGATTCGCCGGGTTATCGAACCGGTCGAACCCGCAGTCCCGACACTCGGGCGGGGCGACGAGCAACTGCTCGCCGTTCGATTCGACCGACCGGGCGATGTGTTGAACGTGGCGAACGGCCGCACCGGCCGTGATTTCGAATTCCGCGGCGAGTGCGCTCGGGGCGGCCGGTTCGGTCCGGAGGAACGTCGCTATCCGCTCGCGCGTCGTCTCATCGTCGCGCATACACATCGTTGGTCGTCCGGATTCAAATTTCTAGCGCGAAATTTCGGACAACATAAACTGTTTTCCCGACGCGGTTCGTGAGACAATCTGCGATGGGGGAGCGAACGACGACGGACGAATCGCCGAAGACGGAAATGACGAGGAGTCATACCATTCTGTTCGTCGAACACCAAACCGATATCGCACGGTCGCTCGACCGCCAACACGACGACCTCACGGTACACGTCGAGTCGTCCGTGACGGCGTGTCTGTCCCGTCTCAGGGGGGAAGCGATAGACTGCATCGTCAGCAACTACCACCTTCCCGATTCGACCGGGTTGGACCTCCTCGAAACCGTGCGCGACGACCACCCGAACCTCCCGTTCGTCGTGTTTACGGGGGACGGAAGCGAACGAATCGCCAGCGAGGCCATCAACCTCGGCGTGAGCGATTACATTCCCGAGACGACCATCGATGGAACCGACGACCTTCGCAAACGGATCGTGGACGCGATTCGAACCCACCTCGGCGGACGCGGCGAAAGCCGAATCGACACGCTGATGAGCGCGTTTCCGGACGTCGCCTTCCTCCTCGACGAGGAGGGACAATACCGCGAACTACTCGTCGGTCCAAACTCGGAGAACCTCGCCGTTACCGCGCCACCCGACCTCGTTGGGCGGCGACTCCACGACGTCTTTTCGAACGACATCGCGAATCGGTTTCTGGAACACATCCATCGGACGCTGGAAAGCGGCTGCGTCGAAACCATGGAGTATCCCCTGACCGTCGAAAGCGGGCAACGGTGGTTCGAAGCCCGCTCGACGCCGCTCGGCCAGGAGATAGACGGTAAAGACGTCGTCGTGTGGGTCGCCCGTGATATCACTGAGCGACGAAAACGCGAGCGAACGCTGGCGCGCCAGCACGACGAACTGGAGACGCTGAACCGGATTCACTGGGTGATTCAGGAGGTCATCCACGAACTCGTGCACGCCGCGACCCGCGACGACATCGAACAGTTGGTGTGCGAGCGACTGGTCGAATCGGGGCTGTACGAACTCGCGTGGACCGACGAGAGCGAAGTCAGTCGCGGCGGCGTGACGCCGCGAACCCGCGCCGGGGGCCTCGACGGCTATCTCGATAGGCTCGTCGAGTTCGGGGCGGACATCGGCGACGACCCCGCGAGTAGGGCGATGCGAACCGACGAACTACAGGTCATCTCGGACGTCGCGGAGACGTCCTTGCTCCCGCCACAGGTCCGCGCGGAAGCGCTGGAGCGCGATATCGAGTCCGGCATCTCCATCCCCGTCTCGTACGGCAACACGATGTACGGGTCGCTGTCGCTCGTCTCAACCCGCTCCGGCGTTCTCGGGGAGCGAGCGCAAGCCGCACTCGAAATCCTCGGAGACACCATCGGCTTCGCCATCAACGCCGCGCGGAACAAGAAGATACTGCTGTCCGACAGTCACGTCGAACTGGAGTTTCACGTGGCGGGCTCGCGGGACGCGGTTATGGCCGCCTCCCGCCAACTCGACTGTACGTGTCACCTCCTCGGGTTGGTTCCGGCCTCGGAAGGGCAACTGCTCCACTACGTCCGCGCGGAGGACGTACCCGCCGACCGGCTCAAGACGCTACTGTCGGAGTCCGATACCGTGGCGGAATGTCGACTCATCGAGACGGACGAAAGCGGTCTCGTCATCGAAATTCAAATGAACGAATCGACGGTCAAGCGATTGGTCGAAGCCGGTGCCGCCGTCCAGTCCGCGACGGCGAATCACGGCGAGGTGTCTATCGTCGCCGAAATCCCGCGCGAGACGGAGGTTCGGAAGGTCGTGGATGCGTTTCAGGCGGCGTATCCGTCCGCGGAGCTGATCGGAAAGCGAACCATCGACCGACCGATTCAAACCGCACAGGAGTTCCGACAGTCCCTCACCGACCGGCTCACCGACCGACAGGAGACGGCGCTTCGAAGCGCCTATTTCGCTGGGTACTACGATTGGCCGCGCGGGAGCACCGCCGAGGAGGTTGCGGGCGCGCTCGACATCGCGTCGCCCACGCTGCACTACCACCTTCGGAAGGCACAACACCAACTGCTCGGCGCGCTGTTCGACGAGACGGGCACCGGCGATGCCGACTGATTCGAGGGACGCGCCGCGGATTGTATTCGTCTCCAGTGGTCGTTCGTCCCGCCGACCGCTCCCGCAATGAAAAAGGACTTAGGGGGTCGGGGTGACGGTCTGGCTATGAAAGCCGTCGTCCTCGCGGGCGGATACGCGACGCGCCTGTGGCCGATCACGAAACAGCGCCCGAAGATGTTTCTCCCCATCGGCGAGACCACGGTTATTGACCGTATTTTCGCCGATCTCGAAGCCGACGAGCGCGTCGATACCGTCTATGTGAGCACGAACGAACGGTTCGCTGATGACTTCCGCGACCATCTCGCGGAGAGTGATTTCGAAAAACCGCAACTGAGCGTCGAAGACACTTCGGAGGAAGACGAGAAATTCGGCGTCGTCGGCGCGCTCGCGCAACTCGTCGAGCGCGAGGAAGTCGACGATGACCTCGTGGTCATCGCCGGTGACAACCTCATCAGCTTCGACGTGGGCGACTTCGTGAACTTCTTCGAGGAGAAGGGATCGTCCTGTCTCGCCGCGTACGACGTCGGAACCAAGGAGCGCGCGAAAGCCTACGGTCTCGTCGAACTCGACGGCGACCGCGTCGTGGACTTCCAAGAGAAGCCGGACGACCCGAACTCGACGCTGGTGTCCATCGCCTGCTACGCGTTCACCGAGGAAACGCTCCCGCTCCTGGAGACGTATCTGGAAGACGGCAACAACCCGGACGAGCCGGGGTGGTTCCTCCAGTGGTTGCAGTCCCGCAACCCCGTCTACGCCTACACGTTCGAAGAGGCGTGGTTCGATATCGGAACGCCCGAGAGCTACCTCGATGCCGTCGGCTGGTACCTCGGCGGCGAGTCCCGCGTCGCCGACAGCGCCACGCTGGAGAACACCACCATAGGGGAAAACGTCCACGTGATGGACGGCGCTGAACTCGCCGACGCCAACCTCGAAAACGCAATCATCTTCCCCAACGCGACGGTTCGGGGCGGTGACGTGCGCGACTCCATCATCGACGAGGGAACGCACATCGAGAACATGGATTTGGCGGGCGCACTCATCGGTGCCCACACCCAAATCACGAACGAATCGGACGAGTAGACTCACCCACTTTTTTACGCTCGGGTACCACTCGCGGGAACGATTACTCGCCGAGCCAAGCGTCCGTAATCCGCACCCGTCCGCGGTCCCCGTCCCACTCGGTTTCGTATTCGAGTTCGATGGGGCGGTCCATGTGCGGCGCATCGGTCACGAGGGTTTCGAATTCCCCACCCTCTCCGAGAATGTGGACGCCGTATTCGTCGTTGAGGGCTTCGAGTTCGGAAAGCGCGTCCTCGTCCAAGGTTCGTCCGAGCCACGACTCGTCCAAGCCGTAAGCCGCGACTTGGACGATTTTGATCTCGAATCCGGCGTCCAACATCGCGTCGGCGAGTTCACGGGGGTCTTCCTGCCAGAGGGGAGCGAACAGGTCGATGCCGAGGTCGTCACAGAGGTCCTGAATGCGGTGGGTCTGGAATTCGCTTTCGACCGCCCCCGCTGTCACGCCCGCGAGGTCGATATCGAGGTCGCGGAGGGCGTCTTCCATGATCTCCGTCTCCTTGTCGCCCTGTTCGCCCGCGTCCTCGACGGATTCGGCGTCGAAGTCACCCTCGACGTTCACGAGCGGGATGCCGATGCTTTCGGCGGCGAGCGCCGTAAGCTCGGTCGCCGGGACGTGATACATGTACGAGTCGCCCGCCGGGTGGACGGTGAGGAGTCGCTCGACGGGAAGTCCCGCTTCGAGCGCGCGGTAGAGCGCCCACGAGGAGTCCTTGCCGCCGGAAAAGAGGCTGACCCACGCCTGCTGGTTCATACGGAGGTTTGCGAACCGGGGAATAAATGCGCCTCGGTTACTCGACCAGTTCTTCGCTGATGGCCGTCCCGCTGACGTAGGAGGCCACGCGAACCCCGACGAGGCTGACGAGGACGCCGAGGACGACGTACACCGCCAGTCGCATCCCGGGGTCGAACGTGAGTCGCTGAATCGTCGTCTGGCCGACCACAATCTTGGGAACGACGACGGGAGCTATCTTCCCCGCTCGCTGGAGGAAGTAGGCCGAAAACCCCCGCACGACCAGTCCGACCGCGAGAACGCCGAACGGGAGGTTGAGGTAGGAGTTTCGAACGCGGTCGTTGCGGATGGCTTCGTCCAGCAGGCGGCCCATGCTGGCGGTGAGGGCGGCGACGGCGATCCACGGGACGCTCTCGAAGACGAACGCCATCGCGGTCATGAGGACGTTGCCGGTGGAATCCATGGGTGCGGCCCGGAGCGCCCCGGCGAACACGCCGATGAGCGACAACCCGACGCCGACGACGTAGGTGACGATGGACACCCGACCGGAGTAGAGAGCATCGCGGGCCTCCGCGGGGAGATTGCGGAAGTAGTCGCCGATGGCGAGACCCTTGTAGAGGACGAACAGGCCGATGACGGCGGTGATGGCCGACGTCGCCATGGCGAGACCCAACTGCAACAGCAGGACGGGAAACGCGATGAGCGCGATTCCGGTCGGGACGAGCACGGTCTGGCGGAGTTCCTCGTCGGCGAGGAACTGCTTCAGCAGGTAGTACGTTGATTCGATGTCGCGGGCCTGTCGGACGACCACGCGGTCCACCGCGTCCACCCGGGTTCGACTCTCGACGATGGGGACGAGTCGTTCGTCCTCCGCGCTGTCGATGACGACGATGGTGGAGTCTGGGTCGTGTTCCGCCACGAGTTCGTCCATCTGGGCGGCCACGGCGCGGTCCGCGCTGACCCGCGTGTCGGCGGTGCCGGAGATGACGGCGACTATCGACTCCTCGTCCCCGTCCCGCAAGTCGCGGGCGACGCGGAGGGCTTCGAGCAGGCAGTTGACACTCGAGTCCTCGGGGTCCGCCAGTCCGACGTCGGTGACGAGCGCCTGCACGGCCTCCCACCCGGCGACCGGCATCTCCAGCCCCGTCTTCCGACCGATGTCGTTGTTCCTATCGACACACACCACCAGCGTACTCATTCGATATTCCCTCCCAGACGGTGAAAGGTTAAAAAGGTCGTCTTTATCCCAACGTTTTCCGTCGGTGAGAGGTCCTCGTGTGACACCCGAACGCATTGTTTTTGGGGTGCCTAAAAATCGGAACGCTTTAGACCTTTAGGCGGGCCTAAACCAAACATGGACATCGATAGACGGACTCTCTTAAAGGTGGGTGGAACGACGCTCGTAAGCGGACTTCTGGCGGGCTGTAGCGCTCCCGACGCCGAATCGACTGCGAAAGACGTCAGCGCGGAGGCGGCCGTCGCGGCCGAGTGGAACGTCCTCCGCGCCCGACTGCACGACACGTTCGCGCTCGGTGTCGCGGGCGAGTTCGACGCCGGTGCGGCCGTCGCGGAGGACACCTTCGCCCGGTTCGAGCAGGCCACCGGCGAGTGGGGCGCACACGAGAAACTGGAGGGGACGAGCGAGACACACTACGAGGAGTTCGAGGAGGCCATCGGCCAACTGAAAACTCGCCTCCGAGAGGAGAACACGGAGGAGATGACGGTCGAACTCGGACTCGGAAACGAGCACCTCCGGGAGGCGCAAGTGCAACTCGTCGGCGAGCGGAACGTCCGCGCGCTCGACCTGCAACTGCTGGGAACGCGCTTGGAGAACGCCGCGATGGTCGCCGCCGCCGGAAACCTCTCGGGGGCACGGACGATTGCAACGCGGGCGCTCTCCGCGTTCGAGGACGGAGACCTCCGCGACGCGCTCGAATCGGCGAACGAGGAGACCTACGACGCGTTCGAACACGCCGCGAAAACGATGGTTCGGGCCGCGAAGAACGGGAAGGCGGACGTCGTGGCGAACCAATCGAACGACGCGGTGACGGCCGCCGTGTCCGGGTCCTACGGCCTCGGAACCGAGAACGTCGCGGGCGCGGGCCACATCGCGGTCATGCAGGCACAAGCGTTCGACGCGAACGCCCTCGCCTCGCTCGGCGGGCCGTCCGCCTCGTTCGCGCACGCCGCCACCTTGAACAGCTACCGCATCCGGGCCGCCGACTGCACGCGGTTGGTCGCACGGGGCGAGACGAAGCGAGCAGCAAAGGTCGCGGAGGACATCTTCGCCGACTTCGAAGCCTCGGACGCGCACGAAGCCCTCGAAGAGGGCGACGAGGACGCCTACGAAGGGTTCGAGTCCGGACTCGAAGCGCTCACCACCGCCGCCGAATCCGGCGACGGAACGGCGGTCGAGGAGGCCGTATCGAAGGTCGATACCAACCTCCGGGCCGGTATCGAAACGCTCGGAACGGGCGTCCAACCCGCCATCCTCCAAGCCGGATTCTTCCGCGCCCGGTTCGCCGACGCGCGAGAACGCCACAAACGCGGCGAGTCGGACGCCGCCGCGACCGTCGCACAGTCGCTGTTCGCGCGGTTCGAGAAGAACGAACTCGACATGCACGAGACGCTGGAGGAGACGAGCGAGCAACTCTACGACCGGTTCGAACACGAACACCTGAAAGAGGGGCTGATTCCCGCACTGAAGGGCAACGGGTCCGGCGCAACCGCGCACTTCGAAGGGGCGATGCAGGCGCTCCTCGACTTCGAGACGAAGGCCGCGAGCGCGAGCGTCGTGGCCGGTGCCGAGGCGAGTTTCATGGCCGGACGGGCCTTCGACGCCGCCGTCGTGGCGAAACTCGGCGACGCGAAGCGGGCGAACGCCATCGTGGAGGCGACCTTTGCACACTTCGAAAGTGGCGCGGGCGGTTATCACGAGGCGCTGGAACACGCCGACACGGACCGCTACGAGTCGTTCGAGGCGGCGCTGGGGAACGTCGGCGGAGCCGACGACACCTACGCGAAGGCCGTGGAATTCGGCCACGAAGCGGTCGAATCAGTTTTCGCCGTCGTGACGAACACGGGCGGCGACTTCGGCGGCGCGGCGGCGACCATCGTGCAGGATTCGTTCTCCCAGTTCGAGAAATCCAAGGTGCACGAGAGCCTCGAATCCGGCGATAAGAACGCCTACGAGTCGTTCGAGACGAAACTGACCGTGTACGCTGACGCGCTCGACTCCGGGGGGGAAGTCGATTCGGCGAACGACGCCTTCGCCACCGCCGCGCTCCGGGCCGAGTTCGCCGTCGTTGGCGAACTCGACAAGGCACCCGTGGGCGAGGCCAAGAAGGAGTCCGGAGAGGAATCGAAGACGAAACTGACGGGCGGACCGGACGTCCAGAAGGGCGTCCCGGACGGCGTGGACCACGTTATCGACGTCAAAGCCGTCTCGTTCGACCCCGAAAAACTCAGTATCGAGACGGGCGATACCGTCGCGTGGAAACACGTCGGCGGTGAGGCGCACACGGTCACCGTCCGCGAGGAGTCGCTCCCCGAGGGCGCGTCGTACTGGGCCTCCGGCGGGTTCGACTCCGAGAAGAAAGCCGTCTCCGGGTGGGACGCGGGCAAAGGAGCGGTGCAGTCCGGGCAGTCGTACGTCCACACGTTCGAGACGAAAGGGACGTTCGAGTACTACTGCATCCCGCACGAGGCGGCGGGCATGACCGGCAAGATAGTCGTCGAATAATCCCCCGAGAGCGTCGTCTCGGTAGGTAACGGCTCGAAGGGCGATGGCTCGGACGATACCTTCTCAGACGTTTCCGTTCAGCGCGTCGAAAATCCCGTCGGTAAACTCCCGTTCCGACCACAGTCCCCCTTCCATCCCACCCGCTACGACCGCCGATTCGACCGGGACCTGACCGCCGCCCATCCGGGCGTGGCCCCCGGCGTCCGCTCCCGGAATGTCGGTGACGGCCATTTGCAACGCTTTTCCCATGTGAACTCGGTCATCCCGGGAGCGACCGGAGATGTAGAGGGTGTCCTCGCGTCGGCCGTAGACGACGACGGCCGTCACGCCTTCGAGGTGCATGAGTTCGTCCGCGGCCTGTGGAATCGCGTCGGCGTTCGAGAGCGCACCGACGTTACAGACCGCAAAGGACCCGCGGACCTCCCGTTCCGTGATGGCACGCGATTTGATTTCGAGCACTTCGGCGCTCACTTGCGGATTGGCGATGCGGTCGAGACGGTGTTCGTCCACGCCCCGATATAGGTACGCGCTCGCCTCGAATTCGGCCGCACAACAGCCGTTCGTGAGGTGTTTCGTGTCGGATTGGATGCCGTACAACAGGCCGGTGGCGATGTCGGACGGGAGGACGAAATCGTCCTCCGGCGGGACTTCGTCCGGGCCAACCGGCGTCGCGCCGAGGTCGTCGAAGTACTCCGCCACGATGGTCGAACACGCGCCGTAGTTCGTCCGTTTGTCCGTGAACACCTCACCGGTCCCGTTGCCGGGATGGTGGTCGATGACGGCGTAGGGTTCGATTCGCTCCGAGCCGTCGAACCCGCGCGGCGTGTTGTGGTCGACGAGGACGATGGTAGAAGCAGCGAGGTCGGTGACGTGTTCGACGCGTTCGAGTTCGAGGTCGAGAATGGTTCGAAACGCGCGGTTTTCCTGATGTCGTATCTGCCCGGCGTACTGAAGCGTTACCTCCGTCCCGACCGTTTCGGCGAGATAGGCGATAGCGATGCCACAGGCCATCGCGTCGGGGTCGGGATTCGGATGCATCAGGACGACGAGTTCGTCCCGTTTCGCCAATGCGCGTTTGAGCCGAGCGCCTTTCGGTCGCCGAATCCAGCGGACGACCAACCAAAGGGACACCGCCAACACGGCCACGCCGACGATACCCCCGACGACGAGCAGCGGATCGTCGGAGCCATAGAGCTGTGCCGTGCGGAACAGCCGTTGTGCGGACTGGTCGCCGCGAAACTGCATATCCCGGAAATCGATACGGGAAACCAAGAACTTTTCCCAACAGTTACAGGTGTCAGACGTTTTGTGAATTCCGGAACGATTCGATGGCCCCCCGATACCCCTCCCTGTACGTCGGGTACCGGAGTTCGTACCCTAACTCGCGGAGCTTTTCGTTCGAACAGCGCTTGCTCGCTCGCGCTCGCTCGCTCATCGCCGGTTCCCTCGGCGGGGGGGAAACGCCGCACTCGTCCGCGAGCCAATCTGCGAGCGTCGGCTTCCGAACCGGTTCGTCGTCCGAAACCAGAACGACCTCGTTTCGCCCCCGTCCGGTGTCGAGGAGGTATCTAATCGTCCCCGCCGCGTCGTCGCGGTGGAGCAGGTTCAGATATCGGTCCGAGACAGGACCCTCCAGATAGCGCTCCAGTCGATACCGGTCGGGACCGTACAAACCCGAGAACCGGGTTATCGTCCAGTCCAACCCTCGCTCCCCCCGCACGATTTCCTCGGCGTCAGCCAGAATCTCCTCTCGTTCGGTTCGGGGCTCCAGCGGCGTCGATTCGTCCACGCGAGCACCGTCACGGTCACCGTACACGCCGGTACTCGACGTGTAGACGACGCGCTCCGGTGACGACTCGCGGGCCGCGAAGTGATCGAGTGCGGTCCGAAGTCCCTCGACGTAGGCCGTGCGCGCCGCCGCCGAATCCCGGCCGTCGGCACTCACCGCGTAGACGAGCACGTCTGCGTCGGGAATTGGCGACAGTGAATCGCCATCCGTTACGTCCGCCCGCACCGCGTCGGCACCCGTTTTTTCGACCGCCCGAAGCCCTTCGGACGAGCGTCGCACGCCGACGACCTCGTGACCGCCCGCGAGCAACTCCCGCGCGAGTTCGCACCCGACGTAGCCGCATCCGAGCACTGCGACGTTCATATCGTTCCTTCGAACGGACCGCGGATAACTCCGCCGTCTTCTCGTCTCTCCGCAACCGCCGCCACCCTCCTTGCGTCTATCGGTCGTTTCGCTGCGCGATGGCGTGGTGAACGAGCGCGTACTCCTCCACAGACATCGGCGCTCGCCCCTCGATTTTCTGCTGGACGGCGCGCGCCTCGAAGTCGCCGTCGATGTCCCGTGCGAGCGTGTCCACGTCCAAGAGGCCGGTCGTCATCCCCATCAGGAGGTGGTCGCGCACTTCGAGGAGGATGGCATCCTTCTCCGGCATGCCCTCCTCGGTGGCGAGAATCGCGGCGGCGTCTTCGAGCGACAGGTCGTCGGCGGTCTCGCCGTCGGCGATCGACTCGACGGTCTCACGGTCGAGTCCCGTCAGTTCCACCACCTCGTCGATACCGACCGACGATATCGTCTCCGAGAGCTCCGCCGCGTACCGTCCGTGGAGTTCCGTCGGCGTCATCTCGCCGGGGTCGTCTATCTCGTCGTAGAGCATGGTCGTCACGAAGGTCTGCGGCATCAAATGGGTTGTCACTCCGGTTCGACCAGCCGGGAGAGCGCTCGTCGGCGTTCCCGTCCACGTCACCGACGCCCGTCTTCCCCGGCGGTACCGCGACGACGACCGTCGTTCCCGTATCGAACGAAACCGGCGTCGTCCGCCCGAGTAGTTCCTTCGTCCCATCGTCGTCCGTGTCCAATCGAACGGGTCCGGCTTGCCGGGAATACGCGACCGACGCACCCGGTGTGGTTGGCGAGCCCTCACGCGCCCGAACCGTGAACCGAGCGTACGTCCCTGACACGTCCACCTGCCAGACGTTGACCGTCGCGTACCAGTAGCCGGGAACGGGAACGACCGGCAGTCCCGCCGGTAAGTCCCCGACGGTTTCGTTGATGGATTCGTTCAATCGCTGCTGCACCCGATTTTCGATGCTCTGTTGTACCGCCGCTTTCAGCTCCGTCACGAGAACGCGACGGGTCGTGGAGACGGTCGGCGCGACGCTCGACTGGCGTACCCCATCGACGTCCCGTCGTGCCGATTCGAGCGCGAACCGAATCCGAAGCGTCGCCGCATCGCGTCGCATTCGGCTCCAATCGTCCCGACGTTCCCTTTCGACCGCTCGTGCGATACTCCCGGCGGCCGAACCGTTCGCGATAGCACTGGCCCGATTCGCCGTCGTCCGCCAGCGGGTCACTCCGCGGTGAACGGCCGTCCGACGTTCCGACCTATCGAGTTCGATGGCGTCGCTCGCGGCGAGTTCGCTCCGGACGTTTCGTTCGATATCGTCTATCGATGAAGACAGAGCCCGCTGTAGGTCGTCGCGTTGTCGTCGAAGCGACGCGTTCGTTTCGGTCGCAAGCGTCTCGTTCGCCGCCCGAAGCGAGACGCCAGCGGTCCATAGCCGAACTCGTTTCGGCTTTCGTCCATCCGGGAGCAGCGAAACGATGCCGTCCGAAATGTCGGACGACGGAACCGTGAACAGGTTGACGTTCCGGGCCGAAAGCGGGTAGGTCTTCGACCCGCGCGGGACGGCCGAAACGTGGCGATGTTTCACCGCCGAAAGCGTCAGATACGGCGGTGCGCCATCGACGCTGATATCGACCGGCGTTCCGGGTCCATTCGTCGGAAGCCGATGCGTGGACGGAGACGTGACCCTCCGCCGACCCGCGAATATCCGCCGAATTCGGTCGAGCGAGACGCCCGTCGCGTCCTGCACCGCCCTGCCGAGTCCCATCCGCGTTCGTCGAGTGCGCTCCGCCCTGCTATCGAGTCGGTCGATGACGGCATCGAGATACGTCGCACGGGCCGCGTAACGCGCCCGTTCTGCGGCGTCTTCGTATCTCGCTGGAGCGTCAATAAGCGCGCTTCGGTCGGCGCGAAGGGACGACGCCAGTTTCGCCGCCGGATTCGTTCCGCCAGTTGCGAGAGTCCCGCGGGAAACGGTCACCGAGCGGTTTCGAACCCGGTTCCGAAGCGACCGCACGTCGCGGTACGCCCGCGCTCGAAGCGAATTCGAATATCGACCCTGCACCGCGACCGCTCGCGTGTTCATCGTTCCGACGCTCGCACGACGTGCCAGCCCGTCCGCGCCGCCGCGGTCGGTGACGAGACGTTCTATCGCCGTTCCCCGAACGTCCGCGAGGTTCGGCCCGGCGGCCCCATTCGCCTCGTGAGCGCTCGGAAGGGGTCGAACCGGTGCGCGGTCCGTCGTCACGTGGTCGCCAGCGACGCCGAGCGAGACGACGAACTCGTCCGTCCACCGGTGGGTCGTTCGGACGGTTCGATTCGTCGGTGGCCGTGGTTGCGTCGGAGGTGTGGGTCCCGGCGGCGTCGGTTGTGGTCGTGGCGAAGTGCCGGGGAACGGCAATCGCGCGGTCCACCCGTGATTCTCATCCTGCGTCGTGTCTTCCCGCTCCCACCGCCGAACGACGGTGTGCGTTCGAACGACACGACGGGCACCGGTCCAGAGGAGATGCCAGCCGCGCTGTGTTCCAGGAGACGACACACTGGCGTTTTGGACCGAAACGTGCGTTTTCGTTCGCTCATCCCGGAGCGTCCATCCCTTGCCCGGAGAACGGGGACGCGGCTTCCGTTCGTCGCGGACGGTTCGAACGCTCGCAACTGGGCGGACGGAAACGCGATACGCCGACCCGATTGCGGCGTCCAACTCGCTCGACTCGCCGCCGTCGATGAGGTCCAAGAGTGCACGCTCCGCCGATTCGTTCACGCCGATGTTCATTCCCGTTTCGGGGAGTGCGCGGAGTCGAGCGGTTCCGACGCCGCATCGAGTGAACCGTCGATGGTGCCGTCCGCACCGCCCCCACCCGCCGTGTTCAGAACGAGGTCCGTCCAGAGCTTTCCGTGTTGGGTCATCGGAACGAGAAGGTCGGTGAGACCGACGCGAGCGGTCGCACGACG
>NZ_MEIH01000286.1:0-8610 GCF_001723155.1 Haladaptatus sp. W1 | reverse complement strand
CCCGATACCACCCTCACCGCGCTCGACGTAGTAGTCGATGAGGGTATCCGTGATTTCGGAGCCTCGGGCGTAGTTCGTGGTGTGGCCGGTCATCATCAAGCGATTGCGCAGGTCGACATCGCCGATGCTCGTCGGTTCGAACAACCGCTCGTACTGATACTCGTTCGGGTCGGTGTCGCCGACAATCGAGACGTCTTGTGTATCCTTTGTCATTGAATTCGAAGTGTGAATGTGTGAGATGCTATTCGTCTATCCGTTCCTCACCACCGTCAGCAAGGACACTCGGTGGCAGACGACCACCCTTCAGGCGTCCGGTGTCGAGAACCGCCTTCACTCCCGTTTCAATTGGTCGTACGTGGCCGTCGACGTGACCAACGAAACGAGGACGAACACCGCGATACCGATGACTTGCGCGACCTGACCGCCGAGAAAGCCCATCGGAATCGTCCAACTGAAGTACTGACCACCGTAGGCCAGGAACAACGTCAACAAGAGACCGACACTTCCGCCCCAGAGAATCCCTTCGGTAGTGGCACCTTTCCAGTTGTACGCGAGTGCGACGCCGGGGAAGATGACCGTCGCAAAGATGGCCCAGCCAGCGGCACCGAGAACGAAGATGAGACCGGGGAACGTTGCCGCGATTACCCCCGCGATGACGAGAATCGAAGCGGTTGCGATTCGCCCATAAAGGACTTCCTGGCGGTCGGTCATCCCGGTGTTTCTGTACTCTTTCATGAAGTCGTGTGTGACGGCCGACGCACCGACGTTGAGGAACGCATTGCTCGTGGACATGATCGCGGCAACGATGGCCGTGAGCACGAACGCCGTCACCACGTCCGGAGCGAAGTTAATGAGTGCGAGCGGCAACACCAAATCCGGGTTCTCGAAGCTCTGGATATCGCCACGTGCGACGGCGGCACGGACGTACGGACCGGCCCACCAGAACAGCGTCGTCATCAGATACGCCGCCCCCGAGATGAGTGCACCCCACTTTAGCAGCGAGACGCGACGAATCATGTAGAACTTCGTGATCGCCTGTGGCTGTCCAGCGTGTGTGAGGTTGATGATTAGAATAGAGAGCAAAAGGCCAATGGGTGCAAGACCGTTCCCGCCTAACGTCGTAAACTGGAAGTACTGTGGAAAGTCGGCCTGGACGGTGCTGATCATCGCGCCGACGCCACCGGGGTTGGAGGTGACGACGAACGCGAACGTCAGCACACCGGACAGTGCCATAATAACACCTTGAATCGCATCCGACCAAATCGCCGCGAGGACGCCACCGATGACTGTGTAAACTCCAACGACGAGAAGTCCGATGACGAGTCCCGTGATGAAACCGACGGGGAAGATTATCGACATGATAATGCCCAACGCCGCGTACTGTGCTGCGAGATATCCCATCGACCCAAGAAAGACGGCGACGGTTCCCAGCAATCGAACTCGCTCGTCTTCGAACCGATGATACATCGCATCGGGAACCGTGATCGCGTTGACCGTCGTTCCGAGAACGCGCATCTTCCGGCCGACGAGCCAGTACGAAAGAACGAACGAGAAGATGATGACCGTCGTCGCCCACATCATGAACTCGGTACCGATGGCGTACACCGTCCCGGAGAGGCCAACGATACCCCAACCACTCTGTGTCGACGCGAAGATGGACAGGGCGATGACGAAGATTCCGGCGTTGCGCCCCGCGACGTAGTAGTCCTCTTCACTGTTCATATGCCGACTCGCTACGTAGCCGATGCCGAGCATCAACACCGAGAAGAGGACGAAAAAGACCATCGCGGTGGCCGATTGGTACTGCACACCGAGATTTTCCCCCCATGACTGAAGGACGATCCAGTCCATGAATCAGTCCTCCATGAGATTTGTGTCCTGCTCTGGTTGGGTTCGCTGCACGCTCGATTGTTCGATACCCGAAACGTCCTCAATGTTCGTCCCGAGCGTCACCGCGCCGATGAGGAAGAGAACGACGCCGACGATGAAGAATTCGAGAACGGGCGACGGGAAGCCTCCGAGCCATAGAAGCGGGTCCATACTACCGTCCCCGCGTTTTCGCAGACGAGTGTTCGTTCCTACCTGCCACCGACAGAGGTTGGTATGGTTGGACATGCCATTCATAGAATCGCGAGTATATGACTTAAACTTTAATTACATTCACCCATGTTTTCCGCTGACGGGGAGGGACATCTATTCGGGTACAGATCGATACTCGGCGCGCTAGAAATTGAAGTTAAGCTCCCGCTCGGGTCGCCGGTTCAGCGGTCGTTCGCTCTCCCCATCCGTCGCGCCGCTTCGACGAGGGTCCCGAGCGCCTGTTGAACGTCACTGTCGCGTAACGCCGCGAGCAGGCCGAAGAAGCCGAGTTTCTTCGGCTTCGTCTCGTCCGTGAACGCGCTCAATCCGGCGTCGAGCGAGTTGACGACCTCGGGTTGGGCGGCCGTCTCGGTCAGCGCGACCAAGCCCTCCACGTTTCGCCCCAGTTCGTACATGTCCGGCGTCTCGCGCTCTCGGCGGGCGTCCGCGAACCCCTCGACAGCAAGCCGCAAGTCCGCGATGGGTTCGCGGTTGTTCCGGGCAACGTCCGTGAGTTCGGGCACGAGGTCGTCGGCCAGCCCGCGCGTCACGTCGAGGAGTTCGAGGAGTTCGACGAGCGCGTCGGCGTTTTCGCCGAGTCGTTCGAGGAGGATGATGGTTTCTTCCTTCTCGAACGCCGCTCGCAGTCGTTCGACGGTCGCACGGTTCTCGCGGACGACCGTGACGAGTTCGGGCACGAGGTCCTCGGTCAGCCCGGCACTGACTTCGAGCACGTCCAGTAGTTCGACCAACTGTTCCGAGTTGTGCCCGACCTTCTGGAGCAGGACGAGCGTCTCTTCGCGCTCGAACGCGACACGAAGCTCGCGAATGGGTTCGCGGTTGTCGCGGGCGACGTCCGTCAGTTCGGGGACAAGTTCCTCCGCGAGGCCCTGCGTCGCGTCGAGGGCGTCGAGCAACGCGATGAGGTCCTCGGCGTTGTCGTCGATTTTGTCCACGAGCGCGTCGAGGTCCTCCGAGTCGCGTTCGGTAACCGCTTCCTGGGTCTGTGTATCACTCATTCGTGATCACCTACGGGAGCGGGTCGTAGCCGTGCAGCCAGAGGTTCCAGTACACCGACGGCAGCACGTTGACGTCCAAAATCCAGTTCATCTTGCTCTCGACGGGCGCGGAGATGCTCTCCTCGTAGTCGAACTCCGCCATCATCGCCTTCCCCTTCTTCGTGAGGAGCGGACAGGCGGCGTAGCCGGAGTACTTCGCGTGCGGTGTCCGTCCCTCGATGAGGGCTTCGAGGTTGTCGGCGACGACGTGCGCTTCTTTGCGGGCGGCCGCCGCGGTCTTCGAGTGCGGCGCGTTCTCACAGTCACCCAGTGCGAACACGTCGTCGTACTCCGTGTGCTGCAGCGTGCGCTCGTCTATCGTCACGTACTCGCCGTCCTCGCTGCCCTCGGTCAGGGGCGAGCCTTCGGTGATGGCCGTCTGGCCGTACTGGGGCGTCACCGGCGCGAGGAGGTCGTACTCTATCTCCCGGCCGTCGGCGGCGCGGACGACCTGCTCGTCGGGGTCGACTTCTTCGACTGAGAAGTTCGCTTCGAACTGAATGTCGCGGTCGTCCCACAACTGGTAGAGTTTGTCCCGGTAGGGCTGGACGCCAAAGTGGTGGTCGGCGTTCCGGGTCATGATGAACTCCGTCTCGTCGCGGATTCCCTTGCGCCGAGCGAAATCCTCGGCGAGCATCGTCATCTTCAGCGGCGCGCCGGGACACTTGATGGGCGTGTCCGGTTGGGTGACGACGAACGTTCCGCCGTCGAAGTCCTCGAACGCCTCCCGCATCGCCATCGCCGCCTCGTAGTGATAGAACGGATAGACAGAATCGGTTTCCTCCCACCCTTCGAGCAGTCCAGGGGTCGCTTCGGGCGCGAGTCGATGGCCGGTGGCGACGACGAGATAATCGTACTCGATGTCGCCCTCGGCGCACTCGACGACCTTCTCGTCGGGGTCGACGCCGGTCACCTCGTCCTGCACGAACTCGATGCCGTTGTTGAAGAGTTCGCGGACGTCCCGAGCCTGCTCTTCGGCGTCGAGATAGCCGAATGGGATGAGGTAGAACGACGGCTGATACATATGCTTCGTGCTCTTGTCGACCACCGTGATATCGGCGTCAGTGCCCAACTTCCGTCGAAGGATGTTCGCTGTCATGGCACCGCCCGTACCCGCACCGAGAACGACTATCTTTACCATACCTACTTACACATGTGGTCCCACGCCCATCAAACTAAAGATAGAAGCAACATTGTTGTGCAATACTCACAACACCGAAAGACGACGGCAAAATTTGTATCCGAGCGGAAACGGGCGATACAGACCGGTCGCAGCGTGTGGGGTCACTCCGTCTCTATCGGTGCGTCCACGAGGTTTCCCCATTCGCTCCACGACCCGTCGTAGTTTCGCACGGTCTCATAGCCGAGGAGTTCGGAGAGGACGAACCACGTCAGGGCGGAGCGCTCGCCGACGTGACAGTAGACGATAACGTCGTCGTCGGCCGCCACCCCTTCCGCCTCGTAAATGTCCCGGAGTTCGTCGCGGCGCTTGAACCAACCGTCGTCGTCGAAGATGTTCGACCACGGAACGTGGACGGAATCGGGGATGTGACCGCCCACCATCGTCGCGGGCATCCCCTCGCCGTCCGGCGGTGCCCGGACGTCACCGACGAACTCCTCGGAACTCCGCACGTCGAGCAGCGTCACGTCCCCCGCGAGTGCCCGTTCGACGTCGCTACGAGTCGCTCGAAGGTGGTCGAACGGACCGCTCGCGTCGTACTCGCGCTCCGTAAACGACGGAATCTCGGTCGTCGTGGGATAGCCCGCCTCGACCCAGTAGTCACGACCGCCGTCGAGGAGATAGAGGTCGTCGTGGCCGAAATATTTGAACAGCCAGTAGGCGTAGGCGGCGAACCAGTTCGACTCGCCGCCGTAGAGGACGACGGTGCTTTCGTCGGTGATGCCGTGCCGACCGAGCGACTCCTCGAACGTTCCTTTCTCCGGAACGCCGCGGCCGTTTTCCGCCGTCAGATGCGTCAACCAGCCGAATTTGATCGCGCCGGGAATGTGACCGTCCTCGTAGGCGTCGCCCGTGTCAGCCTCTATCAGGCGAAGCGACGGGTCGTCGCTTTGCACCTCGTCCAAGCGCTCGGCGAGCCACTCCGCCTCGACGAGGACGTCCTTTGCGTAGCCACGCTGGTCCGGGCCATTCAACGCTAGTCCGTAACAGGTCTGTCGGGCGTCGCGGAGCGCCGGTGACGATTCAAGTAATCCGGCGTCGTCGAGCTGCTTGATACCGTAACGCGTCGTTCGGGCCGACAGCATCGTCTCCTCGATGAGGGCCTTTTGAGTCATTCGACCGTTCCGTTCGAGCGTCTTGTAGATGAACTTAGAACTGGGAGGGAGCCCATCGAGTTTCTCACGTATCGAGTCCGAATCAGACATCGCAGGTCACCTATCCGTCGTAGTGGTCCCAACGTAATGTGGTTGCCGGTTTGTTCCAGACAATTAGGACAGTACCACACAATACTGCCGAGACCACCCCGAGCCTCACCGGAGGTCAGTGAATGATACGGAAACGGTCGAAGAAGGGGCAATAATGTGGATTACCCGTTCTGAATATCCGATATCGGAGCGATAACCCGGCAACAAAACCGTCCTGACGAACCCTTATTATTGCATGGACAATACAATTCGGTGTAATGGTTCAGGAAATCACGGTGGAGGAATTGCGAGATAAGATCGACGCGAGCGGCGACGTTACCCTATTCGATACGCGAAACCCCGAGGACTACGCGGACTGGCACATCGCCCAGGCCGAGAACGTCGAGTACTCGGGCGCGAACGACGAACTGGTCGGCGACTTCGATGCCCACCGCGAGGAACTCAACGCCGACGACGAGATCATCACCATCTGTGCGACCGGCAGTTCGGCTGGACAGTTCGCCGAGTGGCTCGAAGCGGACGGGTTCGAGAACGTGCTGACGGTCGAGGGCGGCATGGAATCCTGGAGCATGCTCTACGACGTCGTACCCATCGCAACGCGGAACGACGACGTGGAAATCCTCCAGTTACAGCGCCGTTCCAAGGGCTGTCTCGGGTACGTCGCCGGCGACAAACGGACCGGCGAGGCCGCCGCAATCGACGTGACACGCGCCACGGAAACGTTCAAGAACGCCGCCGCGGAGCGCGGGTTCGACATCACGCACGTCTTCGATACGCACATCCACGCCGACCACATCTCCGGCGGTCGCCGACTCGCCGACGAACTCGGCGTCCCGTACCACCTCGGTTCGCCCGCCGCGACGCGTGACCCCGAATACGACTTCGACGGTGTCGACCCGAACGACACGATAAACGTCGGTGACGTCGATATCAAGTCGGTTCACACGCCCGGCCACACGACGGGCATGACCTCGTGGCTGGTCGACGACGAGGCGCTGTTGACCGGCGACACCCTGTTCGTCGAGTCCATCGGCCGCACTGAACTCCAGTTCGCCGACGCCGACGCGCGCGACGGGGCACGCGTCCAGTACGCGACGCTCCAGAAGGTCATCCTGTCCCTTCCCGACCACGTGAAGATTCTCCCGGGTCACTTCTCGGTCACCGACGACGGCGAGTACGTGGACGTCACGCCCGGCATGCCGATGGTCACGACGGTCGGCTCCGTTCGGCAGACCAACGAAATCGTCCAGTTGGACGAGGAGGCGTTCGTCGAGCACATGTTCGAGAACCTCCCGTCGAAACCGCCGAACTACGAGACGGTCATCGCCACGAACCAGGGAAGCTACCAACCGGAAAACGTCGACGAGGAGAACGAACTCGAACTGGGACCGAACCGCTGTGCGGCGACCGAAGACAGCGTGGTCGCCGACGACTAACGATTCGACATCGACGCTCCTCCTGACGACGTGAACGCCCGAACACTCGTCGGAATCTCACTCACAGGTAGGCTATTCACGAGCTTTGTCTGTTCGGCGCTCGACGTCGCGCCGTTCGGAACATTGGTATCGGGCACTCTCTGGCAGTAACTGCCCTCGACGTTTTGCGGTTCGACACTCGTTTTGAAAACCCTGCCGAACACGTCGAAGAACGCCCGGGGCGAACCGCATGGCGGGCGAGTAATTCGGTTGTGTGATATATAGAACCACCTATACTTACTGACTAGTCAATCCAACGGAATCGGGTGGGAAGACATCTCATACCACCCCTATCCGTCCGAATTCCCGCGTTTCAAGCGTTCATTCCTGTCCATCAGTTAGTCGGTACCTGCCACGCCGGAACGTTTATCCACGTGGCTAACTGAGTAGTTAGTAAGAAATGCTTCGGAGCCACAGCACACATCATTACATCGAGGAGGGACCCCGATAGTGGGCGTCCTCGATACGGACCGTCGAATTCTCGCCCTCGCGTTCGCGCGGATGGCCGACTCCATCGGGAATTCGTTCCTCATCGTCGTCCTCCCGCTCTACATCGCCAGCGGCGTAGTCAGCGGGGGAACGTTCGGCCTCAGCACCGCCCTCGTCACGGGACTCATCCTGTCGGCGTTCGGGTTCTTCATGAGCGGCGTCCAGCCCATCGCGGGGACCCTATCCGACAAGACCGGGAAGCGGAAAGCCTTCGTGGTCGCCGGACTGCTCATCCTCGCGGTTTCGAACTTCACGTATTCGCTCGCCGGGAGTTACGGCGCGATGTTGCTCATCCGCATCGGACAGGGAATCGGCGTCGCCGTCACCGTTCCGGCGACCATCGCGCTCGTGAACGACCTCTCCACAGACGACACGCGCGGCGGCTCGATGGGCGTGTTCAACACCTTCCGCATGCTCGGGTTCGGTATCGGTCCCGTGGCGGCGGGCACCGTCATCTACGGCGGTCCGTACGCCGTCCTCGGCTACGCGGTCACGGGCTTCGAGGCGGCGTTCTACATCGCCACGCTCGGTGCGCTCGTCGGCGCAATCCTCGTCTTCGCGCTGGTGAGCGACCCCGACATCGACATCGACGCGGAGAATACTGCAGACGCGGGCGGCGAGCACAGCGTCGCCGTCTTCGAGCGAGACGGCCACAGCGTGCTCGACTCCGTGTTCACGCTCGGCATCGCGTCGCTCTTCATGGCCATCGGCATCGCCATCCTTGCGCCCCTGGAGAGCATCATCAACCAGCATCTCGGTCAGAGCGCGACGCTCTTCGGCATCGAGTTCGCGGCGTTCACGCTCGGTCAAGTCGTCACGCAGACACCCGTCGGCACCGCGAGCGACAGGTACGGCCGGAAGCCGTTCATCCTCGCGGGCCTCGTCCTCCTCGTGCCCGCGACGCTCGCACAGGGACTCGTTGCGACGCCGGTCGGGATGGTCGCCGCTCGGTTCGTGCAGGGAATCGCCGGAGCGATGGTGTTCGCACCGGCCTTCGCGCTCGCCGGTGACATCGCGCGGAACTCGAACGCCGGGACGACGCTCTCCGTGCTGACGATGGCGTTCGGTCTCGGCACCGCCATCGGCCCGCTCGCGGGCGGGTGGCTCGTCGGCTTCGGCTACGT
>NZ_MEIH01000285.1:0-14588 GCF_001723155.1 Haladaptatus sp. W1 | reverse complement strand
AGCCGTTCATCCAACTTGGTGAACGCTTTGGCCAGCAGTGGCATTCGTTTTTCGGGCGCAAGCCGGGACCACGTCACGAAGTAGCCGTCGTCCCCTTCGTTGTGCCAATCACCAGTAACGGGTGGATAAACGACTTCCGCATCCCGATGATAGTACCGCTTGATGCGATCACGGATTAGTTCGCTGTTGGCGACGAACGTATCGACGTAATCGTTCGCCTCTTTATCAAGTGCTCGCCACCACTTCGCGTAGGTTTTCAGTGCGAACCGAATACCGAGGTAGTCGAACGATGCCATCCGGTCGCGATAGAGATCGTACAACCACCGAGGTGGACTGTGTGGATAGTGGATAATTTTCTGATCGACGGTCGGAACGTAGTGCTTCGATAGTGGAGCACTTTCCAGAATTACGTCGTACTCCGTGAGATCGGGATGCGCATCGGTCATGTCCATCGCTACCGAAAGTGTTTCAAAAGGATTCGATCCCTCGTTTTTCCACGCGAGCAGGTGGCCTGATAGCCCACGCGTGTATTTTTTCTGTTTGATAGGAATCACCCGAACATCGTCCGGAATTTCGGTACCGGGGTAGACATACATCGTGTAAATCGGCGCGCTGAGTGTGCGAGCTGCCTCGATGGCGAATTTCTCACCACCTCCGATTTGAGGAAATCGGTCGTGAAGAATAGCAATCGAGGGTAAATTGTCCGACATTCCTTACGGTTTTGCAGTCATCTTAAACTACATAAGTCTTCTCACTCAACGCTTGCCGCCGTTATGTTGGGGATTTTACCATACATTCCTCATTTCACTCGAACGCCTCCCGCAACTCCTCATCTATCTCCCACGTTCCATCCCCTTCGCCACGCAACAACTCCACGCTCGCCCGGAACAGCGACACTTGCGTGTCGAAGATGGCGTACACCGGCTGCAGTGGTCCGAGGCGGTCACTCCCGCCGAGCGTAACAAACAGACCCAATCCCGCCGGAACGACCAATCCGAACGGCCCGGCCGCGACCAACGCACCACCAGTCAGCAATCCGAGGCCGAGCGCGACCAACCACGGCGAGACGATCATGAACCACCAGTTGAACGGCAACACGACGCCGCCGTACTTCCCGTGTCGGCAGAGTGCGTCCCGATGTTGGACGAGCAGGCGAATCAATCCCATTCCACGCCTGTCCTTCTGGAGACGGCGCTTTCCGAAATCGGAGTGTGAGGCTTCGCTGTAGCGGATTTCGGGGTCGTAGATGACCCGCTTTCCGTTCCGGCGAATCTTCAACGCCAGCTCCGTATCATCAGCCAACGACTCGGGGTCGATTGGGACGATGGCGTCGTTTTCGAACGCGGAGAACGGACCGTGGAAGATAAGGGTGGAATCGAGGTGCGATTCGAGCGTCTGGATGTGCGCTTGCACGCCGCGATATCCTTCCTCGACTTCGCTTCCACCGAGTACGTCCGTGTTCTTCCCCGTCACTGCCGCGACGTCCGGGTCGGCGAGGTTTGCGGCGGCGACCCGGAGCACGTCGTTCGCGGTGAAGGAGTCGCAGTCGGTTTTGACCACCATCTCGTTCTCGGCGGCCGCATAGGCGTCGTTGAGCGCGGGAGCGAGTCCGCGCCGTTCCTTCTCTTCGATGAGGTTCAGCGAGGGATGTTCTCGGTCCGCGAAATATTCTCGGATCAGGTCCGGCGTCTCGTCGTCACTCGAATCCACGACGACGAGTTCGATGTTCTCCATCGGATAGTCGAGTTCGAGCAAGTCGTCCAGTTTCTTCTCGATGATGTCGGATTCGTTGTACGTCGGCAGAATGATACTAACTGTCGGTTCCGCATCCCGTTTTCGGGCCGGTGAGCCCTCCGGGCGAATCAGTCCGTACAGCGCGAGGAAACAGAAATACGGAATCGCGGCCACGGCGATGACGACGGCGGCAGCCTTGGCGAGCCGGTTCATAGCCGGTCGTTTGTCGCTTTGTTTTAAACATCTATGGATTGCCAGGCAGTCGTTCGACACTGACAGTTCGGGTACCTCTCCCAACACTGACAGACTCAAAAGGTTGGGCTTTTAGACCCCGGTACCCATTTCCCCGACAATGCCCGACAGAGAGGACGTGTGCGTGCTCATCCCCACGCTGAACGAGGCCGAGACGATTGGCGAAGTCATCGACGGCTTCCGCGAGCAGGGCTTCTCGAACGTCCTCGTAGTGGACGGTGACTCCGACGACGGGACGCGCGATGTGGCGACGGAGCACGGTGCGCGCGTCATCGAACAGAGCGGCGTCGGGAAGGGGCAAGCCGTCCGCGAGGGCTTGGAACACATCGAAGCGGAGTACGTGCTGATGCTGGACGGGGACGGAACGTACAAACCGTCGGACGCCGAGACGATGCTGGAGCCGCTCGACGACGGCTACGAACACGTCATCGGCAACCGGTTTGCGGGTATGAACGACGGGTCGATGCCGCGGCTGAACCACTTCGGCAATCGCGTTATCAACCGAGCGTTCTCGATCATCCATCGGTCGGATTTCAGGGACATCCTCAGCGGCTATCGGGCGTTCACGAGAAAATCCGCGGAGCGTTCATACCTCACCTCGGACGGCTTCGGCGTCGAAACCGAACTGGCGGTCGAATGCGTCAAACACAGCGTTCCGACGGCCGTCGTGCCGATTCAGTACGAAGAACGGCCGGACGACTCGGAGACGAACCTCCATCCACTTTGGGACGGGGGGGACATCATCATGACGCTCTACCAACTCGCGAAGACGAACAATCCGCTATTCTACTTCGGGAGCATGGGTATGTTGAGCGGTCTCATCGGGGTTATC
Organism: Haladaptatus sp. W1; assembly: GCF_001723155.1. Classification (NCBI taxonomy): domain Archaea; kingdom Methanobacteriati; phylum Methanobacteriota; class Halobacteria; order Halobacteriales; family Haladaptataceae; genus Haladaptatus; species Haladaptatus sp. W1. The sequence goes on along the minus strand of NZ_MEIH01000285.1, from coordinate 11,770 downwards.
TTGGGGGTTTACGTCGCCGTTGAGTGGGTGACGCGCCACATCTCCCACGAGGTTATCGCGGTCGTCGCTGGTATCTCCATCATCTTCGGCCTGCAGTTGCTCATGTTCGGCGTCCTCTCGGATCTGATCGTCACGCTTCACCGGGAACAGATGCGTCGAATCGACGAACGCCGCTGAGACGGGAGACGGGTTCACAACGCGCCGAAATTCTCACGCGATATCCCGACTGGTGTCGATTGCCACCGACTTCGTGAGTTCGAGTTTGATGGTTTCGGGAAGCGCCCGTCCGCCGCGGAACTTCGGCACGGCGAGTCGATTTTCGACGCGGTCGCCCGAAATTTCGGTGTTGAGTTGAAACACCACATCGACGGCGTGTTCCGTGATGTCCCGCTGGTCGGGAACCCGCCGCCCGTCGAGACAATGGAGGATTGCGAGGCTGTCCGTTCCGCGGAGGTGGGACTGCAGGTCGTGGAGGAAGTTCCGATACCGAGTCGGGTCCTCCCGCTCCAGTAGGTTCATCGGGTCGATGATGAGCGTCGAATCGCTCCGGAGCCGCTGGAACAGTCGTCGCGCGTGGTCCAGCGGTGCATCACCCGGTATGTATCTGACTTCCGGCGTCCGACGGCTGGATTCGCGTCGAAATCCGGCACTCACCGTCTCCTCGTCGCGGTCGGTCGTCAGGTACAACGTGGGACGGCTGGCAGTGAACTCGGTCAACAGGAGTTCTGCCTGACTGGCCGGAGGTGCACAGAGCGCGACGGTGCTCCCGGGTGGGATACCTCCGTCGAGTTTCCGGTCGAGCACCGGAATTCCGGTCGAAAGCCGCGATACCATAATTGTGACAACTTCAACAGCGTTCATAAGTGTTTGGTCAGGAGTGCCGACGCGAGACGGTCGTACGCCCGTCGAACCGATTCGTCCGAGAGGACGGCGACGCCGCCGTTGGGAATCGAGGCAAGAACGGGACCGTCGAGGAGGCGCTCGATTCCCGTTGGCGGGTGCTCCGTTCGGGTGAGGGCGACCCCGACGATAGTCGTCCCGAGCGCACGGGCCATCGCGGCGGTTTTGGCCGTGTCACGGAGGCAGGCCGGGTCGGTCGTCGTCACCAGCAGAACGTGGTCCGCGAGGCGAAGCGGCGTCGCCGCGTCCGGTCCCGCTCCCGCCGGACAGTCAACGAGAACGTGGTCGGCGGCGTCGGCGAGACGGGAGAGCGCGCTCGGGAGGTGAACGGAGTCGCCCATCGATTGTGGCGCGGGAACTACTTCGACGCCGGAGAGCGTCGGCGGTGGGTGGGTGGCGATTTCGACTGCCTCGCCGTTTTCGACGGCGGTGAGGTTCGGCGTCCCGTCCACGTTGGCGAGGTGATGGAGGTCGGGCATGTCCACGTCGGCGTCCGCGGCGAGGACAGAACGGCGCATCCGGCCGAGCGCACCCGCGAGTCCGAGCGTCGTCGTCGTCTTTCCACAGCCTCCTTTTCCACCGGCGATGGCGAGCATGCCGGATGTGGTTTCGTCATCCGATTTAAATTTCGGGGACGACCCGTGCCTTTCAAGACGCGTGACGACCCCTCTTCGAACGATGCGGCACGACCACCTCATCGACACGAAACAACTTTCGCGGCAGGACATCGAGGACGTCCTCGACCGCGCCGCCGAAATCGACGCCGACCCGGCGGCGTTCGGGGACCGACACGCGGGAAAACTCCTCGGGTTGCTGTTTTACGAACCGAGCACGCGCACGAAGATGAGCTTCGAGACGTCGATCAAACGTCTCGGCGGCGACATCGTGGACATGGGTTCCGTCGAATCGTCGAGCGTGAAGAAAGGAGAGAGCCTCGCCGACACGACTCGCGTCATCGAGGGCTACGCCGACGCGCTCGTGTTGCGCCACCCGAGCCAAGGCGCGGCAAAGATGGTGAGCGAGTTCGTCGATGTCCCCCTCCTCAACGCCGGGGACGGGGCGGGCCATCACCCGACACAGACGCTCCTCGACCTCTATACGATTCGGGAGAACGCGGGACTGGACGACCTCACCATCGGCATCATGGGCGACCTGAAGTACGGGCGAACGGTCCACTCGCTCGCCCACGCGTTGACCAACTTCGACACCCGCCAGCACTTCATCAGTCCCGGAAGCCTCAAACTCCCGCGAAGCGTTCGCTACGACCTCCACGAGGCGGGTGCGAACGTCCGCGAACACACCGACATCGAGGACGTGCTTCCGAACTTGGACGTGCTCTACGTCACGCGCATCCAGCGCGAGCGCTTCCCCGACGAGAACGAGTACCGCGCCGTCGCGGGCGACTACCGTATCGACCTCGAAACGCTCGAAGGCGCGCGGGATGATTTGACCATCATGCATCCGCTTCCCCGCGTCGACGAAATCGCGCCCGAGGTGGACGAGACGGACCACGCGAAGTACTTCGAACAGGCACACAACGGCATTCCAGTGCGTATGGCACTGCTCGACTCCATGCTGGAGGACCAATGAGCGACCACGAACTCCGCGTCAGCAAGATTCGAAACGGCACCGTTATCGACCACATTCGCGCCGGGCAGGCGCTCAACGTCCTCGCCATCCTCGGCATCGACGGAAACGACGGCGAGGAAGTGAGCGTCGGCATGAACGTACCCAGCGACCGGATGGGCCGAAAGGACATCGTGAAAGTCGAGGGAAAGGAGTTGAGTCAGAACGAGGTGGACGTCCTCTCGCTCATCGCCCCCGACGCGAGCATCAACATTATTCGGGAGTACGAAGTGGCAGAAAAGCATCGCTTGGAGCGCCCCGAGTACGTCGTCGGCATCCTCTCCTGTCCGAACAGCAACTGCATCTCGACGGAGGACGAACCCGTCGATTCGAAGTTCGAGGTGCTCTCCGATGGCGTCCGCTGTGAGTACTGCGAAACCATCATCCGCGACGATCTCGCCGCACATATCAGCGTGAAGTGAGAAACGACGGCCTAATCCGCCGAACTGGGAAAAACGGTCGAAGTGGTTTATGCCGTCGCTCGAATTCGTGGCGTGTATGGGAACTCGAATCGGCGCACACGCCGCTGTCGTCGTGTCGCTTTTCCTCGTCTTCTCGGGTGGGGTAGCCGTTGCTGGCAGCGGGGTGGCCGGGGCGGCCGCGGCAAATCCGTCGTTACAGCTCGGCCAGTACAAGGTGTCTACCAAGGACGTGACCGTCAGAACGTGGGCGCTCCGGAACACCACGGTGAACAACGCGACGGTGGACGAAGTTCACGTCGACACGCTGCAGACCGAAAACGGAACCAAGCGCGACGTCACCCTCCGCAACGTCTCCATCGCGACGGTCCACATCCGGAACGGCACGCTGAAAAACGTGAGCGCGGACCGAATCGTCATCAGAAACCGCTCGATTTGGGACGTGCCGGGCGGCGACCTGTTCGACCCAGGCGTGAGTAACCGCGTTATTAAGCGACACGTGCTCGCAAACGTCACCGTCGAGGGAGCGAACCTCGACACGCTGAACGTGACGAAACTGACCGTCGTCAACACCACGGTTCCGAGACGCTCCGCGAACCCGCCCGTGTCGCCGGACGTGACGAACCCCGATACGGAGCCGAAACCCGCCGTCGAAATTCAAAACGCGAGCATCGAGTCCGGAATCGTTCGACAGGCCGACGCCGGTGAGTGGTCGGCCGGAACCGTTCGGTCGCGGAACGCGACGAACTGATCAGAGGAACGACGTACTTTCGACCATTTTTCCCGCGGAGAACGCCGAACCGCCGAGTACGAACCGTGGAACGCGTACGCCATCATCGTCGGTATCCTGTCGAAACACCAGTCCCGGTATCTCTCCGAACACCGCTCGGAATTCGTCTTCGGCGTCGGGGTCGGAAACCGCGAGTTCGACGCGCTCGAACCGCGCGTCGTCCCACGACCCGAGGTCGGCCTCCACGTCGCTTCCGTCGGGATGCAGTTCGACGCGGAACCCCCACGGCGTCATGACGAACGTGCGTCTCCCGTCGCGGTCACGGACCGACCACCCCGCTTCGTCCCCCCGGTCACAAATCGCGTCGAAGTCGGAGGTACAGAGTCCGAGATGGTCGAAGTGCGGACGCCGTCCCGGCGCAATCGTGACGTTGAAGTAGCCGCGTTGGGCGTTCTGGAGGCGAAGGCGGAACCCGTCCGGAACCGGGTCGCTCGCGTCGAGTGCGTGAAATTCGCCATCGACCTGCCCGAAGCGCTGGTAGGGCGGCAGTCCGTGCGCGTCGAGTTCGGTTTCCGCGTGGCTCACGTCGGGCGTGTTGAAATGGAGATGAAAGAGTCGCGTCGGGGAGTGCATACCCGACACTGCTCGGCCACCTAAAAAGACGATTCGATTACTCTTCGACGTCTTCGGCTTCGTCGTCGCCTTCCTCTTCGAGTTCCTCGACGAGTTCGTCCTCGTCGATATCGACGTCTTCGAGGGCTTCTTCGAGGTCGGCACCGCCCATGCCACCCATGCCACCCATGCCGCCCATCATACCGGCACCGGCGCCGTCGATGGTCTCCTGCACGATAACGCGGTCGAGGTCGAGGCGGTCGATGACGTCCTGTGCGATCTGCTGCTTCTGGAACATCCACTGCTGGTTCATCGACAGCTGCGGCGTCGCCTCGATGTAGAGGGTTTCCTTCTCGACCGTCTCGGTCTCCGTTTCGCCGTCCTCGTTCTCGACTTCTTCCTCTTCCTCGTCCGTCTGCAGCCACATGTCGAGGTCGGCGTCGATGTACATCGAGAAGAGGCCCTTCGCCTTCTCCTCTGCGTCCTCCACTTCGTCGACGATTTCGTACTCGTATTCGAGGTCTTCACCCGCGAGCGGGTGGTTGAAGTCGACGCGTGCGCGGCCGCCGATGATGGTCTCGACGTAGCCCTGCTGGCCGTCGACGTTGACGTTTGCGCCGGGGTAGCGGTCCTCCTCGGAAATCTTGTCGGCGCTGACCGTGCGGACCTCCTCGTTGTCGTACTCGCCGAACGCGAGTTCGACGGTAGCGGTTCCCTCGTCGCCCGCTTCCTTGCCGAAGATTTCCTCTTCGACGTCTTCGAAGATGTGACCGGCACCGAGGACGATGGTCCGGGGACCGAAGTCGCGGCCCTCCGTCTCTACGTCTTCTTCCTCGGCGACCTCTTCGCTGGTCGTGTCGACGAGATCGCCGTCCTCGACGGTTCGTGCGGTGTAATCGAGGTTAATGAAGTCTCCTTCCTGCAGCCCCTCCTGTGTTTCTGCGGTCTCTTCCTCGGTCGCGTCTGCCTCTTGTTCGTCACTCATACCCCAAACGACACCCGTTCGGCCCTTAAGAATCACGTTTCGCCTTCGCGAGGGAATTCGGTCCAAGGGGGACGTTTACATCGTCCCCACGAGTACTCTCGCCCGATGGAAACGCCAGAGACGGTCGCGTTTCTCGCGGGGTCGCCGGAGCGGTTGCGCTTGCTCACCCATCTCCGCGAGTCACCCGGGTCTCCGCGCGACGTCGCTGATTCGCTCGACGTCTCTCACCGGAGCGCCCAACGGAACCTCTCGGAGTTCGCCGACCGCGGATGGGTGCGAAAACGCAACGGAAAGTACGCCCTCACCCCGAGCGGCGAACTCGTCACGCGAACGCACGCGAACTACGTCGAGACGCTGGGGACCATCGAGCGGTTCGACGCGTTCTTCCGCCATCTCCCAGACGCGACCCACCTTCCCGACCCCGCGTGGTTGCACGACGCCACCCTCGTCGTCGCGTCGGCGGACCAGCCACAGGCCCCGGTGAGCCACTACGTGAGCCGACTCCGCTCGCGGAAGACCGACTCGATTCGGATGCTCGCGCCCGTCCTGAGCCGCCTGTATCACGACGTTCACGCGGAACTCGTGTTCGAGGGCGTCGAGACGGAACTCGTCATGCCAGCCGACACGCTCGAAACCGCACGGTCGCTCAACCCGCTCGAATTCAGGCTCGTTCGCCGCGCCATCGACATCTACCGACACGATGGTCCCGTCGAGTTCGGGGTGACGCTCGGCGACGGATGGGCGCTCGCGGGGGCCTACGACGACGACGGACAGCTTCGGGCGCTCGTAGAGTGTGCCCATCCCGCCTTCTTCGAGTGGGCCGAGGAACTGTACCAACGGTATCGAAAGGAGTCCCGACCCGTCGGGTGACGGCACGCCGTTCCGAAGGTGATAAACCACGCGGAACCATTCGCCGGAGTATGGACGTTGCGTTGGGTGGGACGTTTGATCCGGTTCACGACGGACACCGGGCGTTGTTCGAGCGAGCGTTCGAGTTGGGCGACGTCACCGTCGGATTGACGAGCGATGACCTCGCCCCGGCGACTCGAAACGTGGATAGATACGTCCGCCCGTTCGAGGAGCGAAAGCGCGCCCTCGAATCCGAGCTCCGCGATTTCGCGGACGACTACGACCGCGAGTTCGACGTACGGAAACTCACCGAACCGACCGGCATCGCCACGGAGGAGCAGTTCGACGTGCTCATCGTCTCCCCCGAGACGAAACACGGCGGCGAGCGAATCAACGAACTCCGTGCGGAACGCGGCTTCGACCCCCTCGAAATCGTCGTCGTCCCGCACGTTACGGCCGAGGACGGCGACATCATCTCCAGCACGCGCATCGTCGCCGGGGAAATCGACGAACACGGACACCTGACCCCCGACAGCGACGGGCGCAACTGAGGTTCTTTCTCTCCCCTATCGGCTACCACGACGGCGGTTGAAGCCCCGCCTCTTCGAGGACCGTCTTCCAGCGCTGTTGAATCGTCAATCGAGAGACGCCGATGGCGTCCGCGACCGCCTGCTGTGAGCGCTGGTCGCTCTCGATGAGCGACCCCGCGTACAGACTGGCCGCGGCGACCGCGCGTTTCGAGCGGTCTTCGGGGTCCTCGGCGTCGGAGACCGTCGAGAGAAAGAGATCCGCTGCCCGCGACCGAGCGGCGGTTTCGAGGTCGAGACGGTCGGCGGCCTGTTGGAGTTCGGCGAGCCACGATTCGTTTTCCACTTGGTCACGAGCCCGATACACGAGGAAAATTAGCGCGTCATCCGTTATAAACGCTCGTCCGAGGAGAACGACAGTTTCTTATCTCGCACCTGAAAAGCCCCTACTGCGTGCGGGTAGCCAAGCTAGGCCAACGGCGCAGCGCTTAGGACGCTGTCCTGTAGAGGTCCGCCGGTTCGAATCCGGTCCCGCACATTTTCATCACGAATAACCGGGGAGTACCGCGTAGCGTGTGCTCCCCGCAGCATGAGTGATGAAAATTGCCGAGCAGATTCGAAGTAGACCGAACGCAGTCCGCACAGCGAACGGACGTGAGCGAGCAGTAACCGTTCGGGCGTGGTTCGAATCCGGTCCCGCACAGTTCCACCGTGAACACCGCAGAGCATGCTCTCGGGACGAAAATCACATCCCGCCGATCCACGGGACGACAAAAAATCGAGAGAGGCGTCTGCGTGGTTAGTGGGCCGAGAAGCCGTCGATCATACCGCCGCAGTCGGGACACGACACGTACTCGGTACCGGTGCTCTTGTGGCCGGTCGGGTTGCCGTTGCGGGTCGTCCGTGAGTTACCGCCATGACGAAGGTCAGAATTACAGTATGGACACTCTTGCATGATACTCATCCACGCGTTGCGTGGTAACGATTGTCACAACAGTGGGGACTGTGATAAACTTTGTGTCGGCTTAATCGGTAGCGAGACCCCGTAATCAGGGTTACGACAGCGCTTTTCGGGCGTTCTCGACCGCGGCGTCCTTCTTTGCGGGGTAGGCTTCGACTTTCGCGCGGAGGGTGATTCCGTCGCCGAGTTCGATTTCGTCGCGGTAGGCGGCTTGCTTGTCGAGCGAGACGAAAAACGAACAGTTGTCGTCCACGCGCTGGTCGAGTTCGTCGCGCAGCCCATCGATGTCGTCGAGTTCGCGGAGTCTGCCGAGGATGTGACGCATCTCGTCCGCGTTCTCCACCCGCGCCGAGAGGATGAGGATGCGGTCGCCGAGGTGTCCCTCGCTTTTCATTCGCTCTATTTCGGCGTCTTCGGGGAGGTACGCGCGGAGGGCGTCCTCGACGCGCTGGTCGTCTTCGGTCGCATAGCAGAATGCCCGCAGGTCGATGTAGTGAAACGGAACGCTAGCCATGTTGGTCAGTACGAATCGAAGAAAGAAAAGTTACTCCTCGTCCTCGACGGCTTCGAGGGAATCCTCGGGATGCCCGTCTCCTGGCCGTCCTCGAAGCTGATGGTGTAGGTGGCGTCGCCGAACATGTTCTCCATGACTTGCGTGACCGTGCCTTCTTCGCCGTCGTACTCGCTGTGCTGGTCGTGCAGAATCACCGCGTCGTCTTCTTCGAAGCTCATACCGCCGGATAACCCATCCGGTCGTAAAAACCGACCGATTCGCGAGTGTCGCCGTCCGAAGGCTTATTTCGCCCGCCAGAATATCGTGGCATATGATTGGACTCCTCGCGCACTCGGATTCTCGCTCGTTCTCAGGGGCTGCCCGCGGTCAGTTATACGATGACGCTCGATGAGCTGTGGTTTCTCGCGACCGAGGCCGAACAACGGGCGGAACAGGCCTATCACCGGCTGACGGAACGACACACGGAGTTTCTGGAGTTCACGCGAAACTACGAGGTGTCCCGGGGTCGGTTTCGAACGCTCGCCAACCGCGTGTCCGAAAGCGGTGCACCGTACGGTGCACACACCATCGTCTACCGCCCGTCCCGCGAACTCCTCCTCGTCTGGCACGCCGGGGTCGATATGTGGGTACTCCCCGGCGGCGGCATCCAAGCGGACGAGACCTACCGCGAGGCCGCGGAGCGTGAGCTCGGCGAGGAAGCGGGTGTCGAAGCCGATTACGAGGGATTGGCGATTGCGACCCGGACGGCGATTCGGTGCGGCGACTACTCGACGTGGGGCGTCCTCCCGGTGTTTCAGGCCTGTGCGGAAACGACGGCGCCGACACTGTGTGACCCCGACGGCGAGATAACGGACGCGAAGTGGTTCGCCGAACTCCCGGAGAACACCCGCGACCGCGAGCAACTGGTGAAGTGGAGAGAAGAGAAATTCAGTTCCCGTGCGTAACGCCGTCGCGGGAGTCGGCGTCCATCCGCCGAACCGCGGCGCGGGCGTTCCCTGACTCGTAGCCGAAGAACACGTCGTTACCGTAGGCGTCGGCGACCTCCGTGGCGTGAATGAGGTCGTCGATGTCGATATCCACCGCGTAGAGTTCGATGCTGAACGGCGCGTCGAGGGCGTCTTCGAACCCGCTGGCGATAACTTCGAGCCAGTAGGTGGTCGAATAGGCCATGTCGTACAGCGGAACGACGAACTCGTCCACGTGTTCGGAGAGCGCGTCCAAATCGAGTCCGGCCCGCTCGTAGAGGTGGCCGGGGTAGGGGTCGGGATACAGGGTCAGATACGTCTTGCCGGGGATTCTGTCGCTCGCCTCCGCGACGAACTCCGTGATGACGCTCGCGCGCCACGCCTTCCAGTCGTCGTAGTCACTCGCCGCGAACTCCGATTCGCACTGCTCGCAGTGGCAGTATTCGGCCCGCGGGAAGCCCACATCGTCCAATCGAACGTCGGGGTACGCCTCGGCGGCGTCGGAGACCATCTCCAACAGCCCGTCTCGGTACGCCTCGCGGGTCGGGCAGATGTACCCCCAGTCGAAGTAGGGTTGCTCGCGCGTGGCGAGTTCGCCCTCGTCGCTCACGGGAACCAGCGACGGATCGTTTTCGGCGGCGGTGCTGTCGCCGAAGCACGAAATCATGTTCACGCCCGCCTCGACCGGTTCGGTTGCACGTCCCGTCACGTCCTTCATCTCGTAGAACCCACGCTCGAACTCGGGCCAGTCGAGTTCCTCGGGGTTTCGCGTCACCACGCCGTACATGGTTCGCCGTTCGGGTTCACGCCGGTAAGACGTTTCGAACGCGGCGTTCGACCCTCCGTTGGCTTCCCCCTCTTCAACCCCTTTCGAGTTCGCACCACAGACCTACCCCGGAGGAGACCCGATACTCTAGTCCATGATTCGAACACTACTCGGCATCACGCGAGCCTGTTTGGGCGTCCTCCCGTCCGCGGCCCCCAGCGAGGACCGACCGCTGAAGGCGTTGCAGGGGTCCGGGAGTTCCTCGTTCGACAAGCTGAACATCCTGTCCCTGCTCGCGCAAGCGGGCTACGCCTTCCAGAAAGGTAACGCGAAGCGCGGTGCACTCCTGCTCGGTGCGGCGACGATCGCCCCGAAGAGTAAGGAGGCGTCGTACCTCGTGCAGGGTGTCGTCACGCTCGACTCCATCCGTAAGCGACTGTCCTAAACGGCGGCCGCTGTAAACGGGGAGCGGCCGGGATGCGAAAAGTAAAGGATTGACTACCCACATTCTCCCGTATGGACTTCAGTCTCTCCGCAGAGCAGAAACAGATCCGGGATATGGTCGCGGAGTTCGTTGACGAGGAGATCAAACCTCGCGCGTCGGAAATCGACGAAACCGACGAGTTCCCCAGCGACCTCGTCTCGGAGATGGCAGACCTCGGCCTGATGGGCATGCCCTTCCCCGAAGAGTACGGCGGGGCGGGACTCGATTACCACTCCTACGCCATCGGTCTCGAAGAGATTTCGCGGGGGAGCGGCGGCCTCGGCACCATCGTCGCGGCCCACACCAGCCTCGCGGGTAACATGCTCTACGAGTTCGGGAACGAAGAGCAGAAACAGGAGTACCTCACGCCGCTCAACCAAGGCACCGACATTGGCGCGTTCGCGCTCTCGGAACCCGGCGCGGGAAGCGACGTCCCGGCGATGGACACCACGGCGGAGAAGGAGGGCGACGAGTACGTCCTCAACGGCGGCAAGCTCTGGATTTCGAACGGCTCCGTCGCCGACACCGTGACCGTCTTCGCCAAGACGGACCCCGATGCCGGTAACAAGGGCATCTCGTCGTTCGTCGTCCGCCCCGAGGAGGACGACGGTTTCCACGTCGAGGGAACCGAACACAAACTCGGCGACAAGGGCTGTCCGACGGCGGAACTCCGATTCAGCGACCTTCGAATCCCCGAGGACCGCCTGCTCGGTGAGGAGGGCGACGGATTCGTCCACGCGCTGAAGACGCTCAACGGCGGGCGTATCACCATCGCCGCGCGGAGCATCGGCCTCGCCCGCGCCGCGCGGGACGACGCGCTCGAATACGCCCAACAGCGCGAGCAGTTCGACCGGCCCATCAGCGACTTCCAGACCATCCAGCACAAACTGGCCGACATGGACACGAAGGTACAGGCCGCCAAACTGCTCATGCACCGCGCCGCCGACCGCAAGATTCGGGGTGAGGACTTCATCAAGCACGCCGCACAGGCCAAACTGTTCGCCAGCGAAATCTCGCGCGAAGTCGCCAACGAAGGGATTCAGATCCACGGCGGCTACGGCTACACGACGGATTTCGACGTGGAGCGCTACTACCGCGACGCCAAACTGAACGAGATATACGAGGGAACGAGCGAAGTCCTCCGGAACACCATCGCGGCGCAGATGATGGACTGACCCGAAAAGAGCTGAAAACGAAACGTGCGGTCGGTTCTTACTCTTTCGACACGTCTCCTTTCTTCTTACTCCTTCTCGCCGACGGGTTCGACCTGCTTTCCCGTTTCCTTGGGAATGACGCGCTGTTGGGCGTCCTCCCATTCCCGGTCGAGTTCGCGGCCGTCGAACAACCGGTCGAGGAAGACGGCGAGTCCGGCGACTTCGGAATGCGGTTGGTTGGTCACGCCGACGTTCCAGTCGGCGGCTTCGTACACGTC